>NZ_SMLA01000015.1:0-113694 GCF_004349225.1 Saccharopolyspora karakumensis | reverse complement strand
ATACCCGCACAACTCCCCCACGAAAAAACCGTTGTTCAGGATGTTGTGATGCGACAACGTCGCACCCTTCGGAAAACCCGTCGTCCCCGACGTGTACTGGATGTTGATCGCATCATCCGCCGACAGCCGGACCTCGCCGAGCCTGCGCCGGTCAGCGGCAGCGCCGACGAGGTTCTCCCACTCCGGCGATTCCAGGAACACGACCTGCTCCAGGCCCGCGCACTTGCTCCGGACCTCCTCGACCATGGCGACGTAGTCGGAGCTCTTGAACGACTTCGCCGAGATCAGCATTCGGACACCGGCCTGGTTGAGCACGAACTCCAGCTCGTGCGACCGGTAGGCGGGATTGATGTTGACCAGGATCGCGCCGATCTTGGCGGTCGCGTACTGGGTCAGGGTCCACTCGGAGCGGTTGGGCGCCCACACGCCCACCCGGTCGCCCTGGGTGATGCCGGCGTCGAGCAGGCCGGTCGCCATCGCATCGACGTCGGCGACGAACTCCCGGTACGTCCACCGACGACCGGTGGCGACCTCCACGAGCGCGTCCCGGTCCGGGAAGCGCGCCGCCGTGCGGTCCAGGTTCGTTCCGATCGTGTCGCCCAACAACGCCACGGTGGACGCACCGGAGTCGTAGCTGAGCGGTGTCGGCTCGGTGTCCACGACAACCTCCCGAATTCGGTGGTGCAGGTCACCATCTTCACCTGCACCACCGAATCGGGCCAACCCCGGACGAGCGCCCCCGAGGCAGGTGCCTCGGGGAAACGCCTGGTCAGGCCTGGAAGGGGTCCGTGACGTGGTCCCGGAGGTCCGCGATCGAGCGGACGACCTTGGTGGGGCGGTACGGGAAGAGCTCCGCGGTGTCCTCGTCGGAGATGCCGGAGAGGACGAGGATCGTCCGCAACCCGGACTCCAGGCCCGAGCGGACGTCGGTGTCCATCCGGTCGCCGATCATCAGCGTGTTCTCCGAGTGCACGCCCAGGTGGCGCAGCGCGGAGCGCATCATCAGCGGGTTCGGCTTGCCCACGTAGTACGGGGCGCGGCCGGTGACCCGCTCGATGAGGGCGGCCACGGCGCCGGTGGCGGGCAGCGTGCCCTCCCGGCTCGGGCCCTTCTCGTCCGGGTTGGTGGCGATGAACCGGGCACCGTTCTCCACCAGCCGGATGGCCTTGGTGATGGCCTCGAAGCTGTAGGTGCGGGTCTCACCCAGGATCACGTAGTCGGGATCCCGGTCGGTGAGCACGTAGCCGATGTTGTGCAGCGCGGTGGTCAGCCCGGATTCGCCGACCACGAAGGCCGAGCCGCCGGGCCGCTGCTGCTCCAGGAACTGCGCCGTGGCCAGCGCGGACGTCCAGATCGCCTCCTCCGGGATGTCCAGCCCGCTGCGCAGTAGCCGGGCCCGCAGGTCCCGTGGGGTGTAGATCGAGTTGTTGGTGAAGACCATGAACGGGATGCCGTTCTCCCGAAGAGCGGCCACGAACTCGTCCGCGCCGGGCACCATGTGCTCCTCGTGGACCAGCACGCCGTCCATGTCCATCAGGTACGTCCAGGTGGATGGCTCAGTCACGCCCCCGATGATCCTCCGGATACGGGGTGAATGGCCACCTCGGTCGCCTTGATCACGAACCAAACATCCTCACCTGCGGAAATCCCGAGCTCCGCGACCGCTGCCGGGGTGACGTCGGCGGCCAGCCCGACCTCCGACGGGCCCGTGGCGCGCACCCGGACCACGTCGCCGCGCGGTTCCAGGGCCGCGACGCGCACCGGCAGCGCGTTGCGCGGACTGCCGTGCGGGCGCTGCCGGTGCACCGCCACGGCCGACGGCGCGAACACCGCCCCCGCCGGTTCCCGCGCCTGAAGTTCCTCGACCACCCGGCCGCTGATGATCTCCTCGCCGATCAGCACTCCCCCGTCGATCGCCGTGCCGGTCAGCAGGTTGAGACCGGCGAGGCGCGCGGTGAACGCCTCGCGCGGACGCGACAGCACCTCGCTGGTCGGCCCCTGCTCGACGACGCGTCCGTCCTGCAGCACCAGCAGCCGGTCGGCCAGCACGACGGCGTCGAGCACGTCGTGGGTGACCAGCACCGTCGGCATCTCCTGGCGGCGCAGCACCTGGTGCAGCAGTCCGCGCATGGCGGGTGCCGCGTCGACGTCGAGGGCCGCCAGCGGCTCGTCGAGCATGAGCAGCCGGGGATCGCCGGCCAGCGCGCGAGCCAGCGCGACCCGCTGCGCCTGGCCTCCGGAGAGCCGCGCGGGACGGCGTCCGCCCAGGTCGGCCACGTCGGTCTCGGCCAGCCAGCGCGCGGCGACCTCCCGCGCTCGCGCCTTGCTCGTGCCCGCGGCGCGCGGGCCGAAGGCGACGTTGTCGCGCGCGGTGAGGTTGGGGAACAGCAGGGCCTGCTGGGCGAGCAGGCCGACTCCGCGCCGGTGGGTGGGGACGTTGATGCGGCGCGCGGTGTCCAGCCAAGCCGCCCCGCCGAGTTCGACCACGCCGCGATCGGGCACCAGCTGCCCGGCCAGCACCGACAGCAGCGTCGACTTCCCTGCTCCGTTCGGGCCGAGCACCGCCAGCACCTCCCCAGGTGCCACCGCGAATTCCGCACGTAGCGAGAACTCCGCGCGGTGCAGCTCGACGTCCACCCGCAGGCCGCTCACAACCGTCCCTCCACTGCCCTCGGCCTGGCGATCACGATCACCAGCAGGGCCACCACGACCAGCATCAGCGACATCGCCACCGCAGCGTCCACATCGGACTGAGCAGTGGTGTAGATGGCCAGCGGCAGGGTCCGGGTGCTGCCCTGCAGGCTGCCCGCGAAGGTGATCGTCGCGCCGAACTCGCCGAGCGCGCGGGCGAAGGTCAGCACCAGGCTCGACCCCAGCGCCGGGAGCAGCAGCGGCAGCGTCACGCGCCGAAAGGCCAGCCACGGCCCGGCTCCCAGGGTCGCGGCGACCTGCTCGTAGCGTCCGCCGGCGGTGCGCAGCGCGCCTTCGAGGCCGACCACCAGGAACGGCATCGCGACGAAGGTTTGGGACAGCACGACCGCGGCCGTGGTGTAGGGCAAGCGGATTCCGGCGACGGCGAGCACACCGCCGAGCGGCCCGGTCCGGCCCAGCAGGTACAGCAGCGCCAGCCCGCCGACCACCGGCGGCAGCACCAGCGGCAGCAGCACCAGCGCTCGCACCACGCGCATCCCGGGCAGCGTGGAGCGCGCCAGCACCACGGCCAGCGGCACCCCCAGCAGCGCCGCCAGGGCGGTCGCGATCAACCCGGTGATCACCGACAGCCGCAGCGCGTCCAGCGCGGCCGGGCTCAGCAGCAGCCCCGGCAGCCGGGCCGGTTCGACGCGGGTGAGCAGACCGGCGACCGGCAGCACCACCAGCGCCAGCGCGAGCACCGCAGGCACCCACAGCACTGCGGGGACCTGCGGTGGATGACGCCTGATCATGGAACGTCGAAACCGTGCGCGCCGAGCACCTCGCGACCCGCGGGCCCGCGCACGTACGACACGAACTCGTTCGCCAGCTGCGCCTGCTGCGAGTCCCCGATGGTGGCGATCGGGTAGTTGTTGACCGCCTGCGGCGCTTCGGGGAAGTCGACCGACTGCACCCGGTCGCCCGCCGCCTTGGCGTCGGTGACGTAGACCAGGCCCGCGTCGGCCTCGCCCGCGACGACCTTCTGCAGCACCTGCTTGACGTCGTTCTCCTCGCTGACCGGCCGCAACCCGACGTTCGCGGCCTCGGCGACCTTCTGGGCGGCGGCGCCGCAGGGCACCTGCGGGGCGCAGACGACAAGCTTCTTGTCGGCGAGGTCGGCCAGCGAGGTCACGCGCGCCGGGTTGCCGGGCGGGACCACGATGGTCAGCCGGTTGGTGGCGAAGCTCTGCGGCGGCGAGACCAGATCGGCGACCTTGGACATGTTCTTGTCATCGGCGGAGGCGAACACGTCGGCCGGTCGGCCCTGCTTGATCTGCTCGGCCAGCGTCGACGAGCCCTGGTAGTCGAACTGGACCGCGACGTCGGGGTGCTCGGCGGTGAACCGCTCGCCCAGCTCGTCGAAGGACTCGGTCAGCGAGGCCGCCGCCAGCACGGTCACCGTGCGCTGCTGCGCCGGGGGCTGCTGGCCGGATTCGGCCTGGCCGCAGCCGGCCAGCAGGGTCAGCGCGAGCATCCCGCCCGCGATCATCTTGAGCTTCGACATTCAGCCCTCTCCCGGTGTCTCCACCACGACGTTGGTCGACTTGACCACGGCCACCGCCAGCGAACCGGGCACCAGCCCGAGCTCGCGCACCGCCTCGGTGCTCATCAGCGACACCACGCGATGGGGTCCGCACTGGATCTCCACCTGCGACATCACCTTGTCCGAGACGATCTCGGTCACCAGCCCGACCCAGCGGTTGCGCGCCGAGCGCCCGACGGCCGACGGGTCCGGTGCGGACCGGGCCTGGTCGCGGGTGAACTCGGCGAGCGCGGCTCCGTCGACGACCAGCCGTCCGGCTGCGTCGCGCTCCGCGGGTAACTGCCCGCCGTCGACCCAGCGGCGAACGGTGTCGTCGCTGACGCCGAGCAGCGAGGCGGACTCTGCGATCCGATATTGCGGCACGGGAAGAACAATACGTCCGCAGGTGCGGGTAAACCAAGGCCCGCAAACCGCGAACCAGGATCGTCAACACCTGTCGCACCGCTGTTGACCAGGGATCTCGCACTGACTGAATTGCCGCTCGCGATCGAAAAGCGTCGGTCCGAGGAGATAGGGTCGAGTTGTGAACGCGGTGGACTTGGGAGTTCCGTTCGTGCGCCGCACGATCGACTCCTCCGAAAGGCCGGACACGCCGTACCTGGTTGATCGCTTCGGCCGGGTGGCGACGGATCTGCGCGTCTCCCTCATCGACAAGTGCAACCTGCGCTGCACCTACTGCATGCCCGCCGAAGGGCTGCCCTGGCTCAAGCGCAACGAAATGCTCGACACCGACGAGATGAACCGGCTGATCCGCATCGCGGTCGAAGAGCTCGGTGTCACCACGGTCCGCTTCACCGGCGGCGAACCGCTGCTGCGGCAGGACCTCGTCGACGTCATCGCGGCCACCTCGTCGCTGCCCAGCCGGCCCACGACTTCGCTGACCACCAACGGCATCAACCTCGGCGGCTTCGCCGAGAAGCTGGTGACGGCGGGGCTCAACCGGGTCAACGTCTCGCTGGACACCTTGGACCGAGCGGTGTTCAAGGAGCTGACCAGGCGCGACCGCATGCAGGACGTGCTCGACGGGCTCGCCGCGGCCAAGACGATGGGACTGGAGCCGGTCAAGGTCAACGCCGTGCTGATGCGCGGGGTCAACGACCACGAGGCGCCCGAACTGCTGCGGTACTGCATCGAGCGCGGCTACCAGCTGCGGTTCATCGAGCAGATGCCGCTGGACGCCCAGCACGGCTGGGAGCGCTCCGCGATGATCACCGCGGACGAGATCCTGGAGATGCTGGGCGAGGAGTTCACCCTCACCCCGGACGTCGCCGAGCGCGGCTCGGCACCGGCCGAGCGCTGGCTGGTCGACGGCGGCCCGGCCACGGTGGGCGTGATCGCCTCGGTGACGCGGCCGTTCTGCGCGGCGTGCGACCGCACGCGGTTGACCGCGGACGGACAGCTACGCTCGTGCCTGTTCTCGACGACGGAGACGGACCTGCGCGGCCCCATGCGCGAGGGCGCCACCGACGCCGAGCTGATCCGGCTGTGGCAGGGCGAGATGTGGGCCAAGGCCGCCGGTCACGGGATGGACTCCGGCGAGTTCGCCCAACCATCAAGGCCGATGAGCGCAATCGGGGGTTAGCGGAGATGACCGCGGTGTCGGAGCAGAGCGCCGGTCCGGCGAGGAGTTCGGTGTCGGTGCAGGTCCGGTATTTCGCAGGCGCTCGCGCCGCGGCCGGCGTTCGCGAGGAGACGGTGCGGCTGAACCGCCCGGACGGCGCGGCTCCGACGGTCTCCGACGTCATCGCGGCGGCGTTGAACCAGCACGACGAGAAGCTGGCCAAGGTGCTGCCCGCGTGCAGCTTCCTGCTCGACGGCGTGGCCGTGCGCGACCGCGGCACGCGCATCCCCGGCGACGCCACCCTCGACGTCCTGCCTCCGTTCGCGGGCGGCTGAACCGCCCGCTGAGGACGGTGCACTGTGTCCTCTGCGCGCGTGCGTGCGGGTGCGCGAATACAACATTCCCTGGCGTGTCGTACAGCCTCGTTCAGGTGACTTCTCGGTTGATTTTTCCCTCATTCGATCTTGGTTTTCAGGACGCCGTCCGAGCCCGCCGCTCGACCGCCTGAGAGCCACCCGATCTAGCGACTGGTCCATCCACGCTCCGTGTTCTCGTGAACACGAATCGCGTTCGCGCTCGGCCATCCGCGTCCCCACACCCCGGCGTGATCCACGCCCGCTCGACGGTTGGTAACCGCGTGACGGGGGTTCCCCAGTGGGAGCATCGTGGTGACCCAGGCCTCACTTACGGTGATCGATATCAGCCCGGAAACGGTCCGATAACGACGCTCTGATCAGCGAAAATGATCGGGATCGCCACCCGTTTCGCCGGTGTTACTGTGACCAGCGTCACATGCTCCAAGATTTCCGATCTTCGGATTGGTTACGTAGTGTCGCTCCTCGGTCGGCCCCGAACCGATCAGCAAGGAACTCGAGAGCCCGTGCGCCGAACCTGTCCAGCGGGCTCTCACCCCGAAAACGAAACAGAAACCGGACAGGAACGAGGGACGTCTCAGGGCCCCCCGAAAGCCCCGAGGCGCCGCCGGCTCCCCCGAGACCGGCGGGCGCGAACCCGGCTCCACCCGAAGGAGCCAGACCAGGGTTCGACCCGAGGCGCGGTAGGAGAGAGGGACATGTCCAGTTACAAGGGCAAGCACCGCAAGCCTTCGAGTACCAAGCGCAATTTCGCCCGGATCGCCGTTGCCGGCGCTGTGGTCGCCACCCCGATCGCGATCGCCGCACCCGCCAACGCCGCGGACTGGGACGCTCTGGCCAAGTGCGAGAGCAGCGGCAACTGGAGCGCCAGCACCGGAAACGGCTTCTACGGCGGCCTCCAGTTCACCCCGTCGACCTGGGCCGCTTACGGCGGCACCCAGTACGCCAGCAGCGCACACAACGCCACGCGCGAGCAGCAGATCGCCGTCGCGGAGAAGGTTCTCGCCTCCCAGGGCAAGAACGCGTGGCCGGGCTGCAGCGCGAAGCTGAACTGGACCAGCGGCTCGACCAAGTCGAGCACCAAGACCGAGACCACGCCCAAGAAGAAGACCACGACCACCACCAAGACCAAGTCCACGGTCAAGGCGGACGGCGCGGACTACACCGTCAAGGCGGGCGACACCCTGGGCAAGATCGCCCAGCAGTTCGGCGTGAACTACCAGGACATCGCCGCCAAAAACTCGAGCGTGATCAGCGACCCGAACCTCATCTTCCCGGGTCAGCAGCTCGACGTGAAGTAAGACCTGCACGGTCAGGCATCCCCCAACGCCGACCGGCAAGGAAGCACGCGCCGTCTCCCCCGACACGGCACGTGCTCCGCCAGAGAAACCCCTCCACCGCAATGCCCCCTAGCGGTGGAGGGGTTTCTTGCGTCTGGAGGGGAGCGGAAGCTCGTCAGGCAAGCACCGAAGGCGCTTTCTCAGTGCCCCACCTGAGCAACCGGTACCGCCGCGGGTTCTGACACGTCCTCTGGGGAGGACAGCCGCAGCGCCGCGTACTCGACATACTCAAAGTCGCGGATCCCGGAGCCAGAAGGCGTGTCAGGTTCCGCCACCCGCACCGCAAAGCACGACGACAGAGCAGTTCACAGAAGCTACGGGCAGTTGACCCATTCTTCGGTGTTGTCGTCGAAGACCTGGCGCTTCCAGATGGGCAGCCGGCGCTTGACCTCGTCGACGAGTTCGGAGCAGGCGTTGAAGGCCTGCTTGCGGTGCTCCGCGGCGACCGCGCAGCCGAGCGCGACGTCACCGATCTTGAGCATGCCGACGCGGTGCGAGACGGCGATGGCGCGAACGCCTTCGAACCGCCCGGCGATGTCGGCGGCGACCTCCTGGATCACGCTCTGGGCGATGGGGTGCCCGGTGTACTCCAGTTCCAGCACTCCCCGGCCACCGTCGTGGTCCCGCACGACCCCGCCGAAGGTCACCACGGCTCCGGCCGCGTTGTGCTCGACCGACCGGGCCAGCGACTCGACGTCGATGTGCTCGTCGACGACGTCGGCCCGCAGGACCTCGGCGGGCGCGTGCGCCGGTGCTGTCGCCGATCCGGGGTGGTCGCCTCCGTGGAGCTGATCGACGGCGTGGTCCAGGACGCCTGCGAGGACTCCGAGGCCGTCCTTGACCCCGCCGGTGGAGCCCGGGAGGTTCACGATCAGCGTGCGCCCGCTGACCCCGGCCAGCCCTCGGGAGAGGACGGCGGTGGGGACCTCGGGAAGTCCGGCGGCGCGGATGGCGTCCGCGAGGCCCGGGATCTGGTGGTCGAGGACCTGCCCGGTGACCTCGGGAGTGCGGTCGGTCGGATTGATGCCGGTGCCACCGGTGGTAATCACGACGTCCACGCCGGCGTTGACGGCGGTGCGCAGCTGATCGCCGACGGGGTCGCCGTCGGGCACCACGAACGGTTCGGGGGTCTCGTAGCCGCGGTCGCGCAGCCACTTCACGATCACCGGACCGGTGCGGTCCTCGTAGATCCCGGCAGCGGCGCGGTTGGACGCGGCGACGACTCGCGCGGTCCTCGTCATGGAGACCTCCCGTGAATGGCCCGGTTCTGGTGCAACGACGGCGAGCGGCGGATTAGTCCGCTTCGGTTCGCTCCCAGAGACCGGTCTTGCCGCCTTCCTTGCGCTCGACGCGGACGGCGTCGAGCACGGCGCCGGGATCGACGGCCTTGATCATGTCGTGCAGTGCGAGCCCGGCGACGGCGACCGCGGTCAGCGCCTCCATCTCGACACCGGTGCGGTCGGTGGTCTTGACCGCGGCGGTGATCCGGACTTCGGCGTCGCCGAGTTCGAGCTCGACCTTGGCGCCGGAGATGGCGATGGGGTGGCACAGCGGGATGAGGTCCGGGGTGCGCTTGGCGCCCATGATCCCGGCGAGCCGGGCGGTGGCGATGGCATCGCCCTTGGGCAGGCCGTCGCGGCGCAGCAGCGCGATCACCTCGGCCGTCGTGCGCACGACTCCGCTGGCCACGGCCTTGCGGGCGGTGGCGTCCTTCTCGGACACGTCGACCATGCGCGCGGCACCGGCCGCGTCGACGTGGGTCAGTTCATCCTGCGCCATGCCGAAAGCCTAGAGGACCGCCGTCTCCGGCCAGGTGGAGGGAAGGCGCAACGGGGGACGCGATCACGGTCGTGATCACGTCCCCCCGCGAACGGCGTCGGCCGACGTCGTCCCCCGTCGAGGAATGCGGCGGAGCCGCCTCGAGAGTGCTTAGAAGTCGAGGTCTTCGGCCATGCTCCAAGGCATGGACGAGCCACCTCGGGAAGCGGTCTCGGCGGGCTTGGCCGCCAGCGCCGCCTTCTTGACCGCGTCCGCGACGGCCGGGGCGACCGCGCTGTCGAAGACGCTGGGGACGATGAACGAGGAGTTCAGCCGCTCGCCGTCGACGACGTCGGCGATGGCGTTGGACGCCGCGAGCATCATGTCGTCGGTGATCTCGTGCGCGTGCGCGTCGAGGAGCCCGCGGAAGACGCCCGGGAAGGCCAGCACGTTGTTGATCTGGTTCGGGTAGTCGCTGCGCCCGGTGGCCACGATGGTGGCGTGCTGCTGGGCCTCCAGCGGGTCGATCTCCGGGTCCGGGTTGGCCAGCGCGAACACGATCGCGTCGGAGTTCATGCTCGCCACGTCGTCGGCGGAGAGCAGGTTGGGCGCCGAGACACCGATGAACACGTCCGCCTCGCGCACCGCGTCGGACAGCGTGCCGGTGCGGCCCTCGGTGTTGGTGCTGGAGGCGATGTTGCGCAGGTTCTCATCGCTGTCGCCGCGCCCGCTGTGCACGATCCCGTTGATGTCGACGGCGATGATGTCGGCGGGCTTCTTGTTCTGCAGCAGCCGGATGATCGCCGAACCCGCCGCGCCCACACCGCAGACCACGATGCGGCAGTCGGCGATGTCCTTGTTCACCACGCGCAGGGCGTTGCGCAGTGCGCCGAGCACGACGATGGCGGTGCCGTGCTGGTCGTCGTGGAAGACCGGGATGTTGAGCTTCTCCCGCAGCCGCGCCTCGATCTCGAAGCAGCGCGGAGCTGCGATGTCCTCGAGGTTGATGCCGCCGTAGACGGGGGCGATCAGCTCGACGGCGCGGATGATCTCCTCGGTGTCCTGGGTGTCCAGGCAGACCGGCCAGGCGTTGACGCCCGCGAACTTCTTGAACAGCGCCGCCTTGCCCTCCATGACCGGCAGCGCGGCCTCCGGGCCGATGTTGCCCAGGCCGAGCACGGCGGAGCCGTCGGTGACCACGGCGACGGCGTTGCGCTTGACCGTGAGGCGGCGGGCGTCGTCGGGGTTCTCGGCGATCGCGGTGCACACCCGGGCGACACCCGGGGTGTAGGCGCGGGAGAGGTCATCGCGGTTGGCGAGCGCGACGCGGGAGTTGACCTCGATCTTGCCGCCGAGGTGGACCAGGAAGGTCCGGTCGGAGACCTTGCGGACGCGCACACCGGGCAGCGCTTCGAGGGTCTCGGTGACCTCACCGGCGTGATCGGCCGACAGCGCGTTGCAGGTGATGTCGACGACGATGCGGTCGGCGTGCGACTCGACGACGTCGAACGCCGTGATCACCCCGCCCGCGCGCCCGATTGCGCTCGTCAGATCACCCGCAGCGGTCGTCGACGGCGGAGCCTCGACGCGAACGGTGATCGAGTAACCAGGACCTGGAACCGGCATTGGCACACCCCTGTCGAGCGAACGGCTATGGACGTGGGTGCCGTCCTCCGGCGGCCCGAGCGCCGAAGCAGATCGCCTACCCGGCACGCAAGCCATTCTGGCCCGCTAAGCGACCGGAACTTCACCCAGCACGAAAAAGCCTAAAACTTTCCCGACTGTGAGCTAGATCCGGTGGGTTACTCGCGAGTCAGTATTGACACGCCGCGTTCGCCGGGGACCGGTTTCGACGCCGAACCGGCACCTGGCCGGTCCGGCGACAGGGGTCTCACTTGTTGATGACCGTGACCGGGTGCTCGTACGGGATGGCGTCATCGTTGAGCGGGAACGTGGTGTCCCCGAACGGCGACAGGGCGCCCTGCTTGTCGGCCACCAGCTCGCTGACCGGGTGCTCTCCGGCACCGGCCTGCGGCCAGGTCGGGTCGATACGGTCCTTCTTGGTCTTGCCGGCCACGTCGTCCTCCTGTGCATTCCGGCTACGGGCAACTCCAGTTTGCCGGATACGGGCGACCGAACTCACCCAAGGGTGTCGCAGCTTGCACCTCTCCTCCCCTGCGCACGCGGGCCGCGCCACGCCCGGACCCGAGCCGACCGGATTTCCACCGAAGTCCGCGACCGGATTTCCACTGAGATCCGGTCACCTCCCGGGGTGGGCGTTGGGAGGGGTGGTGGACGGTGAGCACGGGGAGTGGGGGACGACTACTGGGTATCGTGGGCGTGATGCCTCCAGTTGGGAATTGGCTCCGCGACCGCGGCGACGAGCAGCTCGTCGCCCTGCTGCGCGCGCGCCCGGATCTGGCGACTCCGCCACCAGCCGACCTGTCCGTGCTCGGCTCCCGGGTCGCCCAGCGATCATCGGTCGCCCGCGCCTGCGAGGAGCTGGACTCCTTCGCGCTGAGCGTGATGGAGGCGCTGGTCCTGCTGGACGCCGACGAGCAGCCCGTCGGGCTGGACGCGGTGGCCGACCTGCTGGGCAGCGAGGTCACCGCGCAGCGGGTCCGCCGGACCGTGAACGCGCTGCGCGACCTGGCGCTGGTGTGGGGCGATGACGACTCGCTGGAGATCGCGGGCACCGCTCGCGAGGTGCTGCCGACGTTCCCCGGGGGCTTGGGGCGACCGGCCGACGACCTGACCGAGGTCACCGCCAAGGCGGCCTTGGCCGAGCTGGACGAGGAGGAGCGGCGGCTGGTCGGCAAGCTCGCCGACGGCTCCCCCATCGGCCGCACCAAGGACGCGTCCGCGCACGTGCCGCTGGAACGCGCGACGAATCCGGTCCAGCGGCTGCTGGCCAGGGGACTGCTGCTGCGCCGCGACACCGAGACCGTGGAGCTGCCCCGGCAGCTGGCGCTCGCGGTGCGCGGGGATCAGCCGATGGGCCGGATCGAACCCGAGGAACCCGCCCCGGAGCTCACCCAGACCGACCGCGAGCGGGTGGACAGCACCGCCGGTGGCGCTGCGCTGGAACTGCTGCGGCACGTCGAGGAACTGCTGCTCGCGTGGGAGACCGATCCGCCGGACGTGCTGCGCTCGGGCGGGATCGGCATCCGCGACGTGCGCCGCACCGCCAAGGCCCTGGAGGTCGACGAGCAGCACATGTCGCTGCTGGTGGAGGTGGCCGTCGCCGCGGGTCTGCTGGACCGAACCGAGGACGCCGAACCGCGCTGGCTGCCGACGATCTCCTCCGACACCTGGCTGGCCTCCCCCGTCGAGCACCGCTGGGCCGTGCTGGCCGCCGCGTGGCTGGACCTCCCCCGGCTGCCGGGGCTGACCGGTGCGCGCGACGAGAAGGACCGGCTGATCGGGCCGCTGTCGGACGAGCTGAGCCGCCCGCTGGCGCCGAAGGACCGCCGCCGCATCCTCGACTACCTCGACGAGCTCCCCGGCGGCTGCGGTGCCCGCCCGGACGACGTGGCAGAAGTGCTGGCCTGGCGCGCGCCCCGGCACGCCGGTCGGCTGCGCGACGACCTGGTGCGCTGGACGCTGTCCGAGGCGACCGCGCTGGGCGTCGTCGCGCTGGACGCGATGACCACCGCCGGTCGCGCGCTGCTGTTCGACGGCCCCTCCGAGGCCGGCCACCGGCTCCGCGAGGTGCTGCCCGATCCGCTGGACCACGTGCTGGTGCAGGCGGATCTGACGGTCGTCGCGCCGGGACGGCTGGAACCGGACCTGGCGGCGGAGATGAAGCTCGTCGCCGACGTCGAGTCCGCGGGCAGCGCCACCGTCTACCGGGTCGGCGAGGGCAGCGTGCGCCGGGCGCTGGACGCCGGCTACACCGCCGACGACCTGCACGCGCTGTTCCGGGACCGGTCGAAAACGCCCATCCCGCAGGCGCTGACGTACCTGATCGACGACGTGGCGCGCCGCCACGGCAAGCTCCGGGCCGGAACCGCGGCGGCCTTCCTGCGCTGCGACGACCCGGTCGTGCTGGCCGAGGTGCTGGCGACTCCGGCGAGCGAGGAGCTGGAGCTGCGGCGCATCGCGCCGACCGTGCTGATCAGCCCGCTGCCGCTGGCGGACCTGGTGGAAGGGCTGCGCGCGGCCGGTTTCGCGCCGGTCGCCGAGGGTCCTGACGGCAACGTGCTGGACCTGCGCGCGGGTGGGCGCCGCACGCGCGGCAAGACCCGGCAGCGCACGTCCTACGGTCCGCCGGTGCCCAGCGCCGAGCAGCTGGGGGCGATGGTGACGCAGCTGCGCGCCAACGACATCGCCGGTTCGGCCCGCCGGGGCCGCGCGGTGGTGCCCGAGCGCGGGCGTCCGAGCGCCGAGGCGACGCTGGCGCTGCTGCGCGACGCCGCGACCGAGAAGCGCAGCGTGTGGCTGGGTTTCGTGGACACCCACGGCGTCCGCAGCCAGCACGTCGTGCGCCCGGTCAGCGTCGGCGGAGGCGTCCTGCAGGGGGTCGACGCGGCCAACGACGAACTCGGCAACTTCCCCCTGCACCGCATCACATCAGTGGCCCTGGTCGAGGACTGACGCAGAGGGCGCTGAAAATCCACACGGCGCAACCGCTGCTTCAGGTGTGGGACTCAGCCGGCACCGCCGCGGGTTCTGACGCGTCGTCTGGCGAGGACGCCGCGACGCCGTGCATTGGACATGCATCAGGAGCGGCGCCCGGAGCCCAGGCGGCGTGTCAGGTTCCGCCACCCTCACCGATAGGGAAAGCGGCCACGAAACAGCTAATGCGAAGTCGCGAGGCGTTGGCGCATGGCGTGTTCGACGAGCGTGATGAGCGCCTTCTTGGTCGACTCCCGGTCGCGGGCGTCGACGGTGATCATCGGGACCGACTCGGCGATGGTCAGGGCCTCGCGGACGTCCTCCGTGCGGTGGTGCGTGAGGCCGTCGAAGGTGTTGACCGCGACGATGTAGGGCAGTCCCCGGTCGTCGAAGAAGTCGATCGAGGCGAACGCGTCCGCCAGCCGCCGGGTGTCGACGAGCACGACGGCGCCGATCGCACCGCGCACGAGGTCGTCCCACATGAACCAGAACCGGTGCTGGCCGGGCGTGCCGAACAGGTAGAGGATCAGGTCCGAGTCGAGCGAGACGCGGCCGAAGTCCATCGCGACGGTCGTGGTGACCTTGCCCGGCGTGGCGGTGAGGTCGTCGACGCCGACGCTGGCCTCGGTCATCACCGCTTCGGTGGTCAACGGCACGATCTCGGAGACCGAACCGACGAACGTCGTCTTCCCGACGCCGAAACCACCGGCAACCACGATCTTCGTCGAAGTCTTCTGGTTGCTCGGCTGCTGCGACCGGGGATCAGAGCCTGCGAAGCCCACTGAGCACCCTCTCCAAGAACTCCATGGACGGCCGATCACCGACGACCATGCCACTGTCATGAATCAGAACCAGCCCGGTGTCGGCCATGTCGCCGATCAGCACCCGCACCACGCCGAGCGGCAGCCGCATGTGAGCGGCGACCTCGGCGACCGAACGGGCCTCCTGGCACAGCTCGGAGATCGAGCGGTGCTCGGGCCGGGATTGGGTCGCCTGGTTGCGACCTCGTTCGCTGGTGCTTACCAACGTCTCGATAGCAAGATCATAATCGGTGCGGGTACGCCCCCGAGTGCGGGCATACGGCCGAACGAGTGAACCCCCGCTGTCCTCTGCTTCCATGTCGTCCATCGCCGGGATCGCCGGCATCGAGCCGGAAATCGACGGCATGGACTGGGAAATCGGTGACATCGACTGCGAGATGGACGGCATCGACACCGACGGCGGTCCGCTGTCCGGGCGCGGACGCGGAGCCGGGGTGCCGCGGTCCTGGGAGCCCCAGTTGTCCGCAGCGGCGCGGGGGTCCTGCTTGCCCCAACCGTCCTGCTGGGCGTTGTTCTGCCCGGCCGAAGAGGCGTCGCCATATCCGCCCGACCCGAACAGGTCGGCGCCCGGTCCCCCGAACAGCGCGCGGTCGTACCCGCCGATGGCATCACCGCCCTGTCCGGACGGGGTGTCGTCGACGAAGTCGTCCTGCCAGGACTCCGCGCTCAGCCGCTTGTTGTAGAGGCGGAACAGGTCACCGTCCCAGCTGGGCTCGGAACCGGCGTTCATGGTCAGCTCCCCTCAGCTCTCCCAGCCGGAATCACCGGCGTCCCATGCCCTGCAGCTGCGCGCGCAGCTCAGGCGTGAGCTGACGACCGACCCGCTCGACGAGCAGGGTCATCTCGTAGGCGACCAGGCCGATGTCGGCGTTGGGCGCGGCGAGCACGGCCAGGCACGAGCCGTCGCTGATCGACATCAGGAAAAGGTAGCCCTGCTCCATCTCGACGACGGTCTGGGTCACCTCGCCTGCTTCGAAGCAGCGCGCTGCGCCTTGGGTGAGGCTGACCAGACCTGACGCGACGGCGGAAAGCTGCTCGGCGCGGTCACGCGGCAAGCCCTGGGAACCGGCCAGCAGCAGACCATCCGCGGACACGACCACCGAGTGCGCCACGCCGGGTACCCGACGCACGAAGTCGGTGATCAGCCAACTGAAGCTGTTGCTGCTCATCGGTTGCTGCACGGACCCGTTCACTCCTGCTCCTCGGGACGGCTCGGATTCGAGCGGGGAAGTTCGGTGGAAACCGGTTCGGCCTTGGCGTGCCTGCCCCGATGGACGCCCTGCTGGAAGTTCGCCATGCGTCCGCGAACGGCATCAGCCGAGCGCGGGGCGGCGGGCTTGCGGCGAGGTGTCTGCGGGGATCGGGGTGCTGCCGAGCCGGGCACGAGGTTGGTCTTCGGGACCCGCTTGGGAAGTCCGGCCGCGGTCGTCTCCTGGACCTCGTGGGTCTGCAGCAGGGCCTCGGCGGCTTTCCAACCGACATCCGCTTGCCCCCAGCCCGGGTCGGGCGTGGTGGTTCGCGGAACTTCGTCGACGACCGGTTCCGGCGCGGAGCTCGACGGGGTCGAGGGCGCGGCGGTTTCCGGCTCGGCGGGTTTGGGGTCGGCAGCGGCCGGGGCCGAGTCCTCGACATCGGACTCCCGGAACCACTGCGAGAGCACGGCTTCGTATATCGGCAGGCGTTGGGTAGGCGCATCGTCCATGTCCCAGGACTCCCTCGGCTCGTCGTCGGCGCGTGCCGGCGATCCGCCGTCGAAGCCCGGGTGCTCCAGGCCGGGAGTGCTGCGCAGGGATGCGTTCTCGGACTCCCAGGGCTCCGACGCCGGCTCCGGCCGGCTTTCGTTTCCTGGGGCGCCCTCTTGACCGCCACCGAATGCCGCACCGATTCCACTGCCGTTCAGGCCGCTGCCGTTCAGGGAGCCGCTGTCGTGCTCGCTCCCGTTCAGGCCGCCACCGCTGAAGCCGTTCCGGTGCTCGTCGGCGCCGAAGGGCTGGGACGGGGCGAAGTTCTTGGTCTTCTCCGCCTCGAACGGGCTGTGGAACAGGTCGGTCGACGAGGTCTCCGACGGTGCACCGCACTGCCCGTCGAAGCCCGGGTCGATATCCGGCCAGGCTTCCGCCCCGACACCGTCGTCGTGGGGCGCCCGGTCGTCATCCTCCCATTGGGGGACGCTCGTCGCTCCGAACGAATCGCCGGAGGACATCGTCACGGAGTACTGCGCGGGCAGCTCCGAGTCGTGGTCGCCCGGTTCGTCGGCGAATCCGTGACCGTTGAACGACGAACCGTTGTCGGCGTCCATCGCCGCCTGGTTCATCGAGGTGAACGAGGTCGGCGGCTCGGAACCGCTCAAGCTCGGCAGCTCGGCGCGGCTGGTCGGCGCGTCCAGACCCGGGTGCTGACCGTTGTTGCCCGCGGCGGCACGACCGCCGAAGGCCGCGGCCAGGCCCAGCTGGGTGCCGGTCTCGCCGAGCTGACCGCGCTCCTCGGGCTGGATGGTGCGCGGCATGTCGGGCATCGGCACCGGGCCGTCCGGGGTGAGCTGCACGACCAGTTCGCCGCTGAGGCGGACGGTGGCCGTGACACCGCCTTCCAGTCCCTCGTTGTTGCCGAGCTCGACCTCGATGTTGTGCCTGCGGGCCAGCTGACCGACCACGAACAGACCCATGCGCCGGGAGACGGCGACGTCGATCTCCGGCGGCCGCACGAGCCGCTCGTTGATCTCGTCGACCTCGCCGGCGTCGATGCCCACGCCGCGGTCGCGGATCTCGATGACCAGCTGCTGGCGGCGGTAGGCGGTGCGGACCGTGACCTCGGTGTCCGGGTTGGAGAACACCGTGGCGTTCTCCAGCAGCTCGGCGACCAGGTGCACGAAGTCGTTGACCACGCGGCCCTGCAGGGCCAGCTCGGGGGCGTCGACCACCGCGACCCGGGCGTACTGCTCGACCTCGGAGACGGCGGCGCCGAGCACCTCGTTGAGCGGGACCGGTCGCATGGTGCGCCGGGTGAGGTCGGTGCCGCCGAGGATCAGCAGGTTCTCGTTGTTCCGGCGCATGCGGGTGGCCAGGTGGTCCAGCTCGAAGAGGCTGGACAGCTGGTCCGGGTCCTGCTCGTCCTGCTCCAGGCGGTCGATCAGGGCCAGCTGCCGCTGCACCAGGGTCTGCGACCGGCGGGCGAGGTTGACGAACAGGTCGTTGACGTTGTTGCGGAGCATGGCCTGCTCGACGGCCAGCCGCAGCGCCTGCTGGTGCACCGCGTCGAAGGTGCGGGCGACCTGCCCGATCTCCTCGTCGGTGTAGACCGGCACGGTCGGCACCGTGGTCTGGTGCGAGGAGCCCGGGTTCTCGGTGACCTGCGTGATCGCGTCCGGCAGGCTCTGCTGCGCGATCTCCAGAGCGCTGTAGCGCAGGGTCCGCAGCGGCCGCAGCATCGAGCGGGCGATGAAGGTCGCCACGCCGAAGGCCACGATCAGCAGCAGCAACACCAGGGCGGTGTCGCGGACCAGCGTCCAGGTCGCGGAGTCGGCCAGCGAGGTGGCGTCGGAGTGCAGGTCCTCGAGGACGTCGGACTCGACCTCGCGGACGAGGTCGGTGCGCTGCCCGGACTGCTGTCCCCAGTCCGCCGGGGAGACGCCGAGGTTCTGGTCCTGCTGATCGTTGTCGTAGGCGATCAGCGAGCTCTGCTCCAGCTGCTCGCTGCGGTCGACCGCCGCACCGGCGACCCGCTCGGCGAACAGGGCGCGCTGCTCCTGGGTGGCCGCGGCCTCGAACTCGCCGAAGGCGGCCTCGTAGCGCGCGTCCGCGGCGCGCATCTGGTCGGGCTGACCGGTCAGGAACTGGTTCCGCAGCGACGCGCTGAGCAGGATCGAGCGCTGCCGGGCGAGCTGCTCCTTGGCCTGGCCGAGGGAGTCGGCCGCGCGAGCGGTCTGCGCGGTCGCGGTGTTGGCCGCGGAGTTGGCGACCTGGTTGTTGATCGAGAGCAGGGTGTCGATCACCGAGTTGTAGGCGATCATCGTCTGCGGGCTGGTGAAGCCGCCGTTGACGGTGCCGCGCAGCGCTCCGAGGCTGCCGATCCGGTGCTCGGCGCTCTGGAAGGCGAAGCGGACCTCGGGGGTGAAGCCGGCCATCTGCGGGTCGAACGCGAGGACCTGCTGGACGGCCGCGTCTACCCGGCGGCCCTGAGCTTGGTAGTCGGTGCCCGCGCTACCGCCGTTGGAGGTGGTGAGCACGATCGCGAAGTCCCGCTCGCGCTGCAGCTCGTGGGTGAGGTTGGAGGTCTGCTGCGCCAACTCGACCTGGTCGACGATGGTCTGCATCTGCGACTGGCTGCTGAGACCGTCGTAGATGCGAACGCCACCGACGCCCAGCGCGGCCAGGGTCGGCACGAGCAGAACGGCGGCCATCTTGTACCGGAGGCGCCAGTTGCGCAGCCACCACTTCTTGGTCCGGGCGGCAGCCGGATCGGCTGGGCCGGGTGCGGTCGCGGGGTCGTTGTTGAGCATCCCTGTTTCCTGCGCTGCGGCGGACATGTGCGGAACCGCCACGGCTAGCTGCCCTTCCGTGCCGTGGCAGTGGAGATCATCGTGCTGGGAATGCGCCCGCGAACCGGCGCTGTCGCGTCGGGTTCCCACGAGCGGGCCCACGTCACCTCAGCGATCGAGCTTCCGCAGACCCTGACTCTGTCAGCCGGGCTTGCCATCACACTCCCTGGTCACAACGTGCATTCCCCCGAAGCAGAGGCCGGTCACCTCGACGGGCGAGACTATACTTAACCCGGCGTCACAAGTCAGGCCCCCAATACGGGTCGCCGTCACTCTTCAGAGTGCCTTTGGCAACAGCTGGGCCGAACGTGTGACCCATAGTTAGTTACGCCTGGTTGTAACCCGATAGTTCAAACCTTTACAGTCCTTTTTGCGCCCCACCCGTCACGGCCATCGCGCGTGTGCCCGGCCCGCGCCGGTGCCTCCCACGAAGGTCGTGGCCAAGTCCACAGTGCACAGACGCAACTGCCGGACCCTACTCGGGGTTGTCCGCGCCGAGCCAGCCAAGCTCACGCAGCGCCCGGCGCGCCCCATGTCGTGCTGTTGCAAGGAGGACTCGATGACCCTGGCCAGTCGCGCTATGTCGCGGAGAGGTCTGCTCAAACTCGCAGGTGGAACGGCTACCGCCGGAGCGCTGATGGGCGCAAGCGGATGCGGCCTGCTGGGCGGCTCCGAATCGGCGGGCAGCGGTGACGGCACGGTCGAGAAGCCCAACATCAAGGTCGGCGCCATGCCGGTCACCGACCTCGCTCCCCTGCACCTGGCCGTGCGCAACGGCATCTTCCAGCAGGAGGGCCTCAACGTCGAGATCGTCACGACCTCGGACGGCAGCGCGGCTCTGACCAGCACCATCGGCGGCGACTACGACATCACCTACGCCAGCTACGTGCCCTTCTTCGCGGCCCAGGCCCGGGGCGTGGCGGACCTGAAGATCGTGGCCGACTGCGGCGCGGGTGCCCCGAACACGACCACGATCATGACCTCGCCCTCCTCGAAGGTGCGCACCCCGCAGGACCTGGCGGGCAAGACCATCGCCATCTCCGGACCGCGCACCATCTCGGAACTGCTGGTCAAGGCCACCATGCGGGCCTACGGCGTGGACTTCTCCAAGTCCGAGTTCACCGCCATCCCGTTCATCAACATGCCGGCCGCGCTCCAGCAGGGCCGGGTGGACGCGGCGATCCTGACCGAGCCGTTCCTGACCCAGGCCGCGCGCGCCAGCGGAGCGGTCCCGGTGGCCGACACCAACACCGGTCCGCTGGAGGACCTGCCGCTGACCGGCTACGGCGCCACGGCGAAGTTCGTGCAGGACAACCCCAAGACCGTCGCCGCCTTCCAGCGCGCGATGGACCGCGCGGTGGCCGAGTCGCAGGACCGCTCGAAGATCGAGCCGCTGCTGCCGGAGTTCGCCAAGATCGACAAGGAAACGGCGGCGATCATCTCGCTGCTGAAGTTCAACTCGCGGGCCGACGCGACGCGCCTGCAGCGCGTTCCGCGCCTGATGAAGGACTTCGGCTTCCTCGACAAGGACATCGACGTGTCCAAGATGATCGTCAAGCCGGCGCAGGGCTGACCCTCGCGTCAGCCCCAGGACTGAGGGGCGGGCCGATCCGATCAGCCGAAGTGCTGGGCAGGATCGGCCGGCCCGGCACCCGGACCCCCGGCGGGTCCAACCCAGCCGCAGGTGCTTCGTCACGAACGAGGCATCTGCGGCTTTTGTCGTTTTTCTCACCGTGGATTCACGTTATTGGCGCATGATCACCCGTTCGGGCTATGGACACCACTCTCCGTGATGTTTGCTTTTGCCAATGAGTGACCGGAGACACACATTCGAGTAATGGACACAACGAGCCCATTACGTCTTGTTGTCGCCCCCTGATCAGGTATCTAGAGTTCTGCGCACCGATGCAGTCGGTGATCCCGAGGACACGGGACGTGCGCAGCGGACCGCCAACGCGCCCGCGCACGCAGTCCCGCATCCCGGCCGCAACGGCCTCGGTCCACGCAAGTCGCTCCAGCCGCCAGGGCCCGCACAGGCCCACACCCCGCCACGCCAGGAGGAAACGCCATGCGTCCGAAGAACCGCCCGATAGCCCGCCGCGACCTGCTCAAGATCGCCGGCGGTGTGGCCACCGCAGGAGCGCTGATGGGTTCGAGCGGGTGCGGGCTGCTGGGCGGCGCGGAGCAGCAGTCGTCCGGGAACGGTCAGGTGGAGAAGGCCAACCTGCGCGTCGGCGCGCTGCCCACCGCCGAGCTCGCCCCGCTGTACCTGGCGGCCGAAGCCGGGCACTTCCAGCGCGAGGGCCTCAACGTCGAGATCGTCCCCGCCTCCGACGGCGGCGCCGCGCTCAACAGCGCCATCGGCGGCGACCTCGACATCACCTTCTCCAGCTACGTGCCGATCTTCGCCGCGCAGGCCAAGGGCGTGGCCAACCTCAAGATCGTCGCCGACTGCATGTCAGCGGTGCCCAACAGCTGCCTGATCATGTCCGGGCCGAACTCCGGGGTGCGCACCGCGCAGGACCTGGCGGGCAAGCGGATCGCGATCTCGGGTCCCGGCACCATCTCCGAGCTGCTGGTCAAGGCCTCGATGAAGGCCAACGACGTGCCCTTCGACAAGGTGCAGATGGTGCCGCTGGGCTTCATCAACATGCCCAACGCGCTCAAGGCCGGCCAGGTCGACGCCGCGATGGTCGTGGAGCCCTTCCTGACCCTGGCCGCGCGCGACGCCGACGCCGTGCCGGTGCTCGACACCACCGCCGGCCCGCTGGAGGACCTGCCGCTGGGCGGCTACGTCTCCAACTCCGAGTTCGCCGAGCAGAACCCGAAGACCGTCGCCGCCTTCCAGCGCGCGATGACCGCCTCGGTGGCCGAGGCGCAGGACCGCGCCAAGATCGAGCCGCTGCTGCCGAAATTCGCCAAGATCGACAAGGAAACTGCGTCCATCATCACATTGCTGAAGCTCAACGCGCGCGCAGATGCCACCCGCTTGCAGCGCGTTCCGCGATTGATGCTGGAATTCGGTTACATCGCAAAGGACGTCGACGTGGCGAGCATGATCATCAAGCCGCCGCAGAGCTGATCGGGACATGACCAGAACACTCCGGGGTCTGCTCGGACTGCTGGGCTTCCTGCTGTTGTGGGAAGCCTTCAGCAGGTCCGGACTCGTCGACCCCCAGTACTTCCCACCGCCGTCGGTGGTGCTGACCAGGTTCGTCGAGCTCCTCGGCGACCCCTCCTTCCTGCTCGACCTGATCGCGAGCGTGCTGGCCTGGGCCATCGCGCTGGGCATC
Organism: Saccharopolyspora karakumensis; assembly: GCF_004349225.1. Lineage (NCBI taxonomy): Bacteria > Bacillati > Actinomycetota > Actinomycetes > Pseudonocardiales > Pseudonocardiaceae > Saccharopolyspora > Saccharopolyspora karakumensis. The sequence continues at coordinate 91,159 of NZ_SMLA01000015.1, read as the reverse complement.
TCCATCGCCATCGCCGTGCCCGCCGGGCTGCTGCTGGGCAGCGTGCGGGGCATCCGGGTGGCCACCCGCGCGATCATCGAGTTCCTCCGGCCGATCCCCTCCGTGGCGCTGATCCCGCTGGCCATCGTGCTGGTCGGGTCCGGCCCGGAGACCAAGATCGCCCTCGCGGTGTACGCGGCGGTGTGGCCGATCCTGTTCAACACCATCTACGCGTTGGACGAGGTCGACCCGGTGATGGTGGACACCGCGCGGTCCTTCGGCTTCGGCCGGGTTCGCACGATGTTCACCGTGATGCTGCCCAACGCCGCGCCGTTCGTGCTCACCGGCATCCGGATGTCGGCCTCGGTGGCGCTGATCCTGGTGGTCAGCACCGAGTTCCTGGCAGGAGGCGGCAGCGGGCTCGGAAGCTTCGTGCTGGACGCCTCGACCGGTGCCGGGCGGATGGACCTCGTGCTGGCCGGGACGATCGTCGCGGGCATCGTCGGCTACCTCATCAACGAGGCGCTGGAAACGGTGCACAAGCGCGGCCTGGCGTGGAGCGCGGTCGATCGGGAGGCAGTGTGACGGGCCACCTTTTTCCCGGCGTTCACGATTTCGCGGGAATTGACATCGTGAATTCACTGGAATTCAACTTCGGGTTGCGGGGTGCGTTGTGAAGAAAACGCGTGAATTCCTCCGCCAATGGCTCGTGCTCATCATCGCGGTTCTGCTGTGGGAATTGGTGACCCAGCTCGCACAGCACCCGTTCTTCCCGACGCCGAGCAAGATCCTCGCCACCGCCGGGCAGAAGTGGTTCTCCGGACCTCCGGAATCGCTCTTCCTGACCAGCGAGGCCACCGGCGACCTGTTCGCCAGCCTCGGCCGCGTCGCCTTCGGGTGGGTGCTGGCCGCGGTCATCGGCGTCGCGCTGGGCACCCTGCTCGGCCGGTCCCGCAACCTGCTGGACTACGTCGGGCCGCTGATGGCGTTCATGCGCGCCATCCCCTCGCCGGTGCTGGTCCCGGTGTTCATCGTGCTGCTGGGCATCGGCTCGTCGATGCAGATCACCGTGATCGTGTTCAGCGTCGTGTGGCCGATCCTGCTCAACACCGTCGACGGCGTCCGCTCGGTGGACCAGGTCAAGATCGACACCGCGCGGTCGTTCCGCATCCCGCGCGCGCAGTGGATCACCGGCGTGGTGCTGCCGGCGGCGACGCCCAAGATCTTCGCCGGGCTGCGGGTTAGCCTGTCGTTGTCGCTGGTGCTGATGGTCGTGTCGGAGCTGGTGGGCTCCACCAACGGCATCGGCTACCGGCTGATGTTCGACCAGCGGCAGTTCGACTTCCCGGCGATGTGGGCGGGGATCGTCCTGCTGGGCATCCTCGGATACGTACTGAACACCCTGCTGCTCGTGGTGGAACGCCGTGCGCTGAGCTGGCAGCCCTCGCAGGCGTCGGCTGACCAAGTTGTCGGAGGCTGACCGAAATGACCCGAACGAACACGATGCTGGAAGTCTCCGGACTCGGTCACCGCTACGGCGGGGCGAACGGGCACCAGGCCATCGCCGACCTCACCTTCGAGGTCCGCACCGGTGAGCTGGCGTGCATCGTCGGCCCCTCCGGCTGCGGCAAGTCGACGATGCTGCGGGGCATCTCCGGCCTGATCAAGCCGACCTCCGGTGACGTGCGGCTGCACGGCGAGGCGGTCGACGGCGTGCCCAGCGACCTGGCCGTGGTGTTCCAGGACTACAGCCGCTCGCTGTTCCCCTGGAAGTCGGTGCGCGCCAACGTCGAGTTCCCGCTGCAGGCCCGCGGCGTCAGCCGGTCCGAGCGGCGCGAGCGCGCCGACGAGGTCCTGGAGTGGGTCGGTCTGTCGGCCTCGGCCAAGAAGTACCCGTGGCAGCTCTCCGGCGGCATGCAGCAGCGGGTCTCCATCGCCCGCGCCCTGGCCTGCCGGCCCGCGCTGCTGCTGATGGACGAGCCGTTCGCGTCGGTGGACGCCCAGACCCGCTTCGAGCTGGAGGACCTGCTGCTGCGGGTCCGCAAGAAGTTCGACAGCACGGTCCTGCTGGTCACCCACGACATCGACGAGAGCATCTACCTCTCCGACCGGGTCTTCGTGCTGTCGAAGTCCCCGGCCACGATCGTCAAGGACCTGGAGATCCCGCTCGGCACCGAGCGCGACCAGATCACCACCCGCGAGTCCGAGGCCTTCGTGCACCTGCGCAGCGAGGTGGCCCGCCTCCTCGACGTCAAGAGCGCAGGCACCGCTCCCGCACCAGCAGCGGAGACCACCCAGGTCTTCTGATCTGCGCAAGCCGAGAGGCGGCCCCGACCACAACTGGTCGAGGCCGCCTCTTCGTCGTTGAGGACCACTGCCACGTACGCGCAAGCGGCGAAGCCGCTTCCTCCTCACCCCAGCCGAGAAACCCGCGCCGCCGCGGGTTCTGACACGTCGTCTGGCGAGGACGCCGCGACGCCGTGCATCGGCAGTGGCGCCCGGAGTCCAGGCGGCGCGTCAGGTTCCGCCACCCGCACCGCTGAGCAGGGTGACCACTGACAGGTTCCCGCTCAGTACAGGAAGCGCTGGCCCGGGTCGATCTTGATGTGCAGCAGGCTCGGGCCTTGCTTGCCGGCGAACTCCTCGGGCAGGGCTTCGGACAGCTCCTCCGGGGTCTGGATGAGCTTGGCCGGGCAGCCGAGGCTGCCGGCGAGAGAGACGAAGTCGATCCCGCCCAGGTCCACGCCCGGCAGCTTGCTGCCACCGGCGGCCTCGCCCAGCACGGCCACGGCGGCGTACCGCGAGTTGTCCATGATCACGAAGGTGACCGGTGCCTGCTCGCGCACGGCCGTCCACAGCGACTGGATGCCGTACATGCTCGAACCGTCACCGAGCAGCGCCACCGTCCGCCGGGCGGTGTTGGCCATGCCGACGCCGACCGCGGCGCCGACGCCGTAGCCCAGCGCGCCGGAGAAGCCGGTGAAGAACCCGCCGTCGGTGGAGCGGACGGGGAAGTACTCGTGCAGGTCGTTGCGGTGGCTCGGGGTCTCCTCGACGACGGCCGCGTCGGCCGGGAGCTGGCCGACGAGGGTGTCGAAGACGTAGGAGGCCGTCATCGGCGTGCTCGCGACGGGCTTCTCCGGCCGGGCCATGGTCGTCGGCGCCGACCGGTCCAGGTCGTCGAGCAGCGCGTTGACCTGCGGGACCGCGTGCGCCATCGTGCCCATCACGCCCCGCCCGGAGCGGGCGCGGGCGAGCACGTCGGCGTCGTCGTTGACCAGGAACAGCTCGGGCAGCGCGACCTCGGCCTCACCCCGGTAGACGTGGTAGGTGAACGCCGGAGCGCCCCACACGACGACCAGGTCGTAGCCGGAGAGCTCCTGGCTGAGCAACCGCTGCTCGGGCTGCAGGAACCCGGCGAAGCACGGGTGGTCCTCCGGGAAGGAGCAGCGCGGCGACATCGGCGGCGCGTACACGGCGGCCTTGGTCTTCTCGGCCAGCCGCACCATCTCGTCCACGACGCCGTCGGCGTCGACCGCCGGGCCGGTCACGAACGCGGGCCGCTCGCAGTCGCGCAGCGCCTCGGCGAGCCCGGCGATGGCCTGCGGGTCGGGCGCGAAGCCGGGCGTGCGCGGGCGCGCGGGGACCTCGACGCCGGGCTCGTCCCAGTCGTCGGCGGGCACCGACAGGAAGACCGGACCGTACGGCGGGGTCGTGGCCATCTGGTAGGCGCGCACCAGCGCGGCCGGGACGTCCGCGGCCCTGGCCGGCTCGTAGCTCCACTTCACGTAGGGCTTGGGGAAGTTCGGCGCCTCGGTGGCGCCCAGGAACGGTTCGTTGAACATCAGGCTGCGGGTCTGCTGACCAGCGGTGATGATCATCGGGGTGCGGTTGCGGTAGGCGGTGAACACCGCGCCCAGCGCGTGCCCGACACCACCGGCCGAGTGCAGGTTGACCAGCACCGGTTCGCGGCGGGACTGCGCGTAGCCGTCGGCCATCGCGACCACCACGGACTCCTGCAGCCCGAGCACGTAGTGGAAGTCGTCGGGCCATCCCGTCAGGAAGGGGACCTCCGTCGTGCCCGGGTTGCCGAACACCGTGGTCAGCCCGAGCTCACGCATCAAACCCCGGGTGATGTCGCGAACCGTGCGATCTTCGCTGCCCATTCGTACTGCCTCCTCGCCCCACCGATCGTCGTGCTCCATCACAGCAGACCGGCTTCGTTAGCGGTAGTAAACATCAGATGCCCTGGACGTCCCCGAAGCACACGGTCTTGCGGGTGAAGACGTAGTAGCCCTCGTTCTCCCCGCACGCGGACTCCGGGTCCTGCCCGCCGACGACCCTGGTGACCTGGTCCTCCGACCGGGAGCACTCGATCTTCAACGGCAGGACTCCCTCGTCCTCCTGGAAGGGCGTCAGGCAGTCGCCCACCTTGACGTCGAGGACGACGCAGTATGCCTTGCCCTCGGAGTAGTTGACGTAGTCGTCGCCGCACTCGGCGAGCCCGCGGTCCTGGACGTCGACGACCTCGTAGTCGGACTCGGCCGAACCGCAGTCGGCGGGGGTCATCGAGCCACCGCGCTCGTCGAGCAGCTCCATGCAGTCGCCGGCCTCGATCCGGTTTCCGGCCACCACCGCGAGCGAGATCCCGATGATGCCCCCGGCCAGCAGCAGCACGCCGCCGACCACGAGCCCGACGATGAGACCGGTGCGCTTCTTCTTCGGCGGCGGAGGTGGTTGCTGGGCGCCCGCGACCTGGCGCCAGAACGCGTCGGAGCCCTGCTGCGGGTACGGGTAGCCCTGCTGCGGGTGCTGACCGGGCCAGCCGCCCGGATACGGCCCGGACTGCGCACCGTGAGGATCCGGTCGCGGTGGGTAGGTCACAAGTCCTCCGTGGTCGAGTTCGCCACCAGCAATCTACCCAGCCAGGGAAAACGCGTTCCTACGCGGCATCGCGGCGCAGCACGAACAGGAACGGCGCGTCCATGCCGCGCAGGTCCATCGCGCACAGCAGCGTGTCGTCGTCGACCTTGCGGAACGGGTCGTGGATCGGCAGCGCGTCGTAGACCATCGCCGCCGAGGACACGCCCCGGTACTCGACCATCCGCAGCCGCGCGCGGGGCTCGCTCGTGGTCATCAGCGGCATCAGGACCCGGAACAGCTTCGCCACGGCGCGGTTGTCGAGCCTGTCGGCGATGCCGAGCATCAGTCCGACCGGCATGAACGCCGGGTTGATGCTCACCACGCGACCACCACCGGCCGCGAACAGCAGCGGGTGGGCGTCGTCGGGGCCTCCGAAGCGCTTGCCGTACCAGCCGAACCGCTCCAGCAGCCCGTCGAACGGGTTCCCGGTGTTGATCCCGTTGCCCCGCCAGGTGCCGGGGAGTTCCTCGACACGCACCGGGGGCAGCGAGTCGAACAGTTCCAGCACGTCCTCCGGGCGGGCGCCGGGCTCCAACTCCCGCAACCGCTCCCCCGCGCTCTCCGCAGCCATGTCACTCCTCGCGCCCGAACAAGATCGACGAAACGCTCCCACCGCCCCGTCACCACCACAATCCCCCAACCGCCGGGCGAGGCACCTCCTGGCGCGACCGGGCTCGTGGGCGGATCTGGTCCGACCAGGGCAAAGGGACATCGATCGCGGACGGTTCGAACCGCGACCAACCCCCCGCCCGAGCGAGCGGGCGATTTGAGTCACTTCGGGCCGTCGCTGGGACTGGACCCGGCGGGGGCGGTGTTGCCCGGGTGGAATACTGGGCCGGGAGTCCTGCCGGTGGCTGCCGACAGTGTTGATCACCTGCGGAAACTCCACCCGATCCCCGAGGGAGCGCTCACCTTGACCGACGGACCTCTGATCGTCCAGTCCGACAAGACGTTGCTGCTCGAAGTCGATCACGACCTCGCCGACGACGCGCGCACCGCCATCGCACCCTTCGCCGAGCTGGAGCGCGCGCCGGAGCACGTGCACACCTACCGGATCACGCCGCTGGCGCTGTGGAACGCGCGCGCCGCCGGGCACGACGCCGAGCAGGTCGTCGACGGGCTGGTCCGCTTCACCCGCTACCCCGTGCCGCAGCCGCTGCTGGTCGACATCGTCGAGACCATGGGCCGCTTCGGCCGGCTGCAGCTGACCAACGATCCCGCGCACGGCCTCGTGCTGGTCTCCGTGGACCGCGCCGTGCTCGAAGAGGTCCTGCGCAACAAGAAGATCGCCCCGATGTTCGGCGCTCGCATCGACGACGACACCGTCGTGGTGCACCCCAGCGAGCGCGGACGTCTCAAGCAGATGCTGCTCAAGGTCGGCTGGCCCGCCGAAGACCTCGCCGGTTACGTCGACGGCGAAGCGCACCCCATCGAGCTGGAGCAGGACGGCTGGAACCTGCGCGACTACCAGCGCCAGGCCGTGCAGTCGTTCTGGGCCGGTGGCTCCGGCGTCGTCGTGCTGCCCTGCGGTGCGGGCAAGACGCTGGTCGGCGCGGCGGCCATGGCCGAGGCGGGGGCGACCACGTTGATCCTGGTCACCAACACCGTCGCGGGCCGCCAGTGGAAGCGCGAGCTGATCGAGCGGACCTCGCTGACCGAGGAGGAGATCGGCGAGTACTCCGGGGAGAAGAAGGAGATCCGGCCGGTCACCATCGCGACCTACCAGGTGATCACCCGCCGCTCCAAGGGCGAGTACAAGCACCTGGAGCTGTTCGACTCCCGCGACTGGGGCCTGGTCGTCTACGACGAGGTGCACCTGCTGCCCGCCCCGGTGTTCCGGATGACCGCCGACCTGCAGTCCCGCCGCCGGCTCGGCCTGACCGCCACCCTCGTCCGCGAGGACGGCCGGGAAGGCGACGTGTTCTCGTTGATCGGCCCCAAGCGCTACGACGCCCCGTGGAAGGACATCGAGGCGCAGGGCTGGATCGCACCCGCCGAGTGCGTCGAGGTCCGGGTGACGCTGACCGACAACGAGCGCCTGCAGTACGCCACCTCCGAAGCCGAGGAGCGCTACAAGCTCTGCGCGACCGCGCGCACCAAGGCCCCGGTGGTCAAGGCGATCCTCGACCAGCACCCGGACGAGCCCGCCCTGGTCATCGGCGCCTACCTGGAGCAGCTGCACGAGCTCGGCGAGGCGCTGGAGGCGCCGATCATCGAGGGTTCGACGAAGAACAAGGAGCGCGAGGAGCTCTTCGACGCGTTCCGGCGCGGCGAGATCAACCGGCTCGTCGTGTCCAAGGTCGCCAACTTCTCGATCGACCTGCCCGAAGCCTCGGTCGCCGTGCAGGTGTCGGGCACCTTCGGGTCCCGGCAGGAGGAGGCGCAGCGGCTCGGCCGGCTGCTGCGGCCCAAGGCCGAGCGCAAGCAGGCGCACTTCTACTCGGTCGTCTCGCGCGACACCTTGGACACCGACTACGCCGCGCACCGCCAGCGCTTCCTCGCCGAACAGGGCTACGCCTACCGGATCGTGGACGCCGATGACCTGCTCGGTCCGGCCCTCCCGGACGCGGGGTGACGGAAACTCCGGGTGAGCCCTGGATAGCTGTCACCCAAAAGGGGTCCGCGTTCGGCTGCTTTGCAGCTACCGTTGCGATGAACGAACGCAGCGTCTGAGCTGCAAGACACTGGAGATCGGATGGAAACCGAGCACCAACGGCCGGCGATGGGCGGTGCGCACCGCTTCGTCGGCCTCGCGGAGAACCTCGAGCGCTACGCCGGCGCCCCCACGGGAGCCGAGCCGCCGAACGTGAACGGCACCAACCGCGGCTACGGCCTGGTGTTCTTCCACCTCGAGGAACTCCATCTGACGACGGTGATCAGCAGCGGCCTGCGGTTCCAGCCGCTCGGCGTCCACCCCGCCCAGGAGCTGGCCTGCACGGTCTACCGGGAGCAGGCCGAAGCCGCCCGCCACCTGGTCGACCTCACCTCGGAACTGCTGGTGCAGAACCGCACCTTCCTGGTCCCCGACCAGATCGTCCCGAACGAGAAGCCGCTGCTGCCGGGCACCGAGTTCCACGGCGTCCTGGCCAGCGGACATCCGATCTTCCCGTCGGAGTTCACCCGCTTCACCGACCCGGAGGGCACCGAGCAGCTCCAGGTCTTCACCCTCCTCCCGGTCACGCTGGGCGAGCTCAACTACATCCTCGACCACGGCGTCACCTCCCTGCGCCAGCAATGGGCCCGCTTCGAGGTGGACGTCTTCGACCTCGGACGCCCCAGCGTCGCCTGACCCCACCCGAGGCCGTCCGATCACTCCTCAACCCGATTTCAGTGGAAGTCCGGAACCGGATTTCAGTGGAGATCGGGGAACGGACTTCCACTGAAATCGGTGCACCTCGGGGGCGCGGAGGTGGGTTCGGGCTGAAAGGATTGGGTCATGGCGAGCTTCGATCCTGCGGAACTGGACGCCGTGCGGGTGTACGCGTTGCCGATGCGCAACCGGTTTCGCGGGATCAGCGTGCGGCGCGGGGTGCTCATGTCCGGTCCTTCCGGCTGGGGCGAGTTCTGCCCGTTCGAGGACTACGACGACGCCAGCGCCGTTCCGTGGTTGAAGGCGGCGTTCGAGGCGTGCGGTGAGCACTGGCCGGCGCCCGTCCGGGACAGGATCCCCGTCAACTGCACCGTTCCCGCCGTGTCCGCCGAGAAGGCCGCGCAGATCGTGGCGCGCTCCGGGTGCCGGACCGCGAAGGTCAAGATCGCCGATCCCGGCCAGACCGCCGCCGACGACCTGGAGCGGGTCGCCGCCGTGCGGGACGCGCTCGGACCCGACGGCGCGATCCGGGTCGACGCCAACGCGGCGTGGGACGTCGACACCGCCATCACCCGCATCCGCGAGCTCGACGCCGCCGCCCGGGGCCTGGAGTACGCCGAGCAGCCGTGCCCGAGCATCGAGGAGCTCGCCGCTGTGCGGCGCAAGGTCGACGTGCGCATCGCCGCCGACGAGAGCATCCGCCGCGCCGAGGACCCGATGCGCGTGGCCGTGGCCGGAGCCGCCGACGTGGCGATCATCAAGGCGACCCCGCTGGGCGGAGTCCGCCGAGCGCTGCAGGTCGCCGAGGCGTGCGGTCTGCCGTGCGTGGTGTCCTCGGCCGTGGAGACCAGCGTGGGCCTGTCCGCGCAGCTGGCGCTGGCCGGTGCGCTGCCCGAGCTGCCGTTCGCGTGCGGGCTGGGCACCATGGCGCTGCTCGACGGCGACGTGGTCGCCGATTCGCTGCTGCCCGAGCAGGGATACCTGCCGGTGCCGTCGAAGCCCCCGGAGCCCGACCCGGCGCTGGTCGCGGCCGCCACTCCCCCCGCCGACGTGCAGCGGTGGTGGCTCGACCGGCTCGGCCGGGTCGGAGCCCTCCTGCGGGACTGAGCCCCCTACGAGGCGCGCTTGCGGGCGCGGCGCTTCTTGAAGCGGCGCAGCACGATGAAGGCCACCAGCAGACCGATCACCGCGGGGGCGGCCCGCTTGAGGACCGGTGCGCCCGCGGTGCCCAGCAGGTCGATGGCCTCGTCGTTGGCGGCCGGCTCGGCGACGGTGGTCGGGCTCGGCGAGTCGGCGCTGGCCGGGGTGACCCGCCAGCTGGTGTCCTTGCGGGCCGAACCGACGGCGGCGCCCGCGGCCGCCGAACCCGCTGCCGCGGCGGCGCCGTTGCCGTTGGCACCACCCGGGGTCTCGGTGCTCTGCGGCTCGGCCGACGCCTTCTCCTGCGCGGCCGGGGCCTCCTGCTCGGACTCCAGCTTCGCGGCGAGGTTGTCGGCGAACTGGTTCAGGATCTTGCCGCCCACCTCGGAGATCAGGCCGCGGCCCAGCTGAGCGGGCTTGCCGGTGACCTTGAGGTCGGTGTCGACCGTGCCGGAGGTGGTGCCGCCCTCGTCGGTCAGCGTGACCACGACCGTCGCGGCGGCGGTACCGCTGCCGCGCGAGTCCTTGCCGCTGGCGTCGATGACCAGCCGGCGGTTCTTCTCGTCGATGTCCTTGAAGACACCGGTTCCCTTGTACAGCAGCGTCACCGGGCCGAGCTTGACCTTCACCGATCCGGCGAACTCGTTGCCCTCGGCCTTGGTGAGCGTGGCGCCGGGCATGCACGGAGCGACCCGCTCGGGGTCGGTCATCGCCTTCCACGCCGCATCGATCGGCACCGGAACGCTGAACGTGTGCTGCATTTCCACTGGAAGGTCCTCCTGATTGACCGTGCTCGGCTCAGGCGCAGAGCCATCGTTTCCGTCTGAAGCTATAACGCAGTCCACCCACCAGCCTCCCAGGCCGGACGGCGCGCCGATAGCCCGATCGGCTCAGCGGGAAGGACCGCCCGCCCACAAGAACGATTCGGGTCTGGCGGCAATTCCGCTGGAACACCGCCAGACCCGATCTTCGCCGGAGCGGATCAGCCGCCTGCCGCCGCCAGCACCGCACGTCCGGTCAGCACCTCGGCGAGGTGCTCCCGGTAGTCGGCATCAGCGCTGGAATCGCCCGTCGCGCTGGTGCCTTCGGTCGCGTGCCGGGCGGCCGCGCGGACCGCGTCGGCCGTGGCCTGCTGGCCGACGAGCGCCTGCTCCACGCCCCTCGCGCGGATGGGGGTGGCGCCCATGTTGGTCAGCGCGATGCGCGCTTCGGCGATGGCGCCGCCGGAAACCCGCACCGCAGCGGCGACTCCGACGATCGACCACGCCTGGGCGACGCGGTTGAACTTCTCGTAGTGCGCGTTCCAGCCGGTCCACTTCGGCATCCGCACCTCGACCAGCAGGTCGCTGGGTTCCAGCGCGGTGGTGAAGTAGTCGACGAAGAACTCCGACGCCGGGACGGTGCGCCGGCCCGAGGGACCGGCGATGACCATCTCCGCGTCCAGCGCGAGCGCCGGGGCGGGCAGGTCACCGGCCGGGTCGGCGTGCGCCAGCGAACCGCCGAAGGTGCCCCGGTGGCGCACCTGCGGGTCGGCGACGGTGCGGGTGGCCAGCGTGATCAGCTCGGCGTGCTGCTGGATCAGCGGGTCCCGCTGCACCTCGTGGTGGGTGGTCATGGCGCCGACGACGAGCTTGTCGCCGTCCTCGCGGACGCCCCGCATCTCGGGGATGCGACCGACGTCGACGATCGTGCTCGGATCGGCCATCCGCATCCGCAGCACGGGCAGCAGGCTCTGCCCGCCGCCGAGCACCTTGGCGTCCTCGCCCGCCGCCGCCAGGGCGGCGACGGCCTCGTCCACGGTCGAGGGCGCGACGTATTCGAACTGGGCCGGGATCACCGGGCACCTCCATGGGGATTCATCGAGCCGAGTCCGCCGCCGGCCTCCGGCGCCGTCTTCCCGGACGCGCGAGCGCCGGTCACCGCCCGCCACACGCGTTGCGGCGAGCAGGGCATCTCGACGTCGTTGACGCCCATCGGCCGCAGCGCGTCGACGATCGCGTTCACCACCGCGGGTGTGGAGGCGATCGTTCCGGCCTCCCCCACGCCCTTGACGCCCAGGGCGTTCGAGGTCGCGCGGGTCTCGGTGCGATCGGTGGTGAACTCCGGCAGGTCGGCGGCCGAGGGCACCAGGTAGTCGGCCAGCGTGCCCGTGGTGAGCGTCCCGCCCTCGTCGTAGACGGCCTCCTCGTAGAGCGCCTGCGCGATGCCCTGCGCGAGACCGCCGTGCACCTGGCCCTCCACGATCAGCGGGTTGATCACCGATCCGATGTCGTCCACGCACACGTACTTGCGGATCTTCACGTGCCCGGTCTCGGTGTCCACCTCGGTCGCGCAGAGGTGGGTTCCGTGCGGGAACGAGAAGTTCTCCGGGTCGAACGTCGCGTCGGAGTCCAGGTTCGGCTCCACCCCGTCGGGCAGGTCGTGCGCGGCGAACACCGCGAGCGCGACCTCGCCCATCGCCACGCCCCGATCGGTGCCGCGCACGCCGAACCGGCCGGAGGAGAACTCCAGGTCCTCCTCGGCGCATTCGAGCATGTGCGCGGCGATCGGCCGGGCCTTGTCGATGACCTTGTCGGCCGCGGCGACCACGGCCATGCCGCCCACGGTCAGGGAGCGGGAACCGTAGGTGTCCATGCCTCGCGGGGAGACCTGGGTGTCGCCGTGCAGCACCTCGACGTCCTCGAAGGCGACGCCGAGCCGGTCGGCCACGATCTGGCTCCACGCCGTCTCGTGCCCCTGCCCGTGCGGGGAGGACCCCGTGACGACCTCGACCTTGCCGGTGGGCAGCATGCGGATCGCCGCGTGCTCCCAGCCGCCCGCGCCGTAGGACAGCGACCCCAGCACCCGCGAGGGCGCCAGCCCGCACATCTCGGTGAAGGTGGAGATGCCGATGCCCAGCTGGACCGGGTCGTTCTCGCGACGGCGCCGCTCCTGCTCCTCGCGCAGCGAGGTGTAGCCGAACAGCTCCATCGCCTTGTCGGTGGCGGCCTCGTAGTTGCCCGAGTCGTAGGTCAGGCCCGCGACCGTGTCGTAGGGGAACTCGTCGTGGGCGATCCAGTTCTCGCGCCGCACCTCCATGGGTTCCATGCCCAGCTCGGCGGCCAGTTCGTCCATCATCCGCTCGATGCCGAAGGTGGCCTCCGGTCGTCCGGCGCCGCGGTAGGCGTCGGTCGGCGTCTTGTTGGTGAACACGTTGGTGCAGCTGAAGTGGTACGCCGGGATCTTGTAGATCGAGTTGAACATCAGCGCGCCCAGGATCGGCACGCCCGGGGTGACCAGCCGCAGGTAGGCGCCCATGTCGGCGAGGAGTTCGACCTTGAGCCCGGTGATCCGGCCGTCGCGGGTGGCCGCCATCGACAGCTTCTGGATCTGGTCCCGGCCGTGGTGCCCCGAAACCATGGTCTCCGAACGGGTCTCGGTCCACTTCACCGGACGGCCGAGCCGCTGCGCCATCAGGAACGACAGGACCTCCTCCGGCGTGACCTGGAGCTTCCCGCCGAAACCGCCGCCGACGTCGGGCGCGATGACCCGGATCTTGCTCTCGGCGACGCCCAGCGTCATGGCCAGCATGACCCGCAGGATGTGCGGGACCTGCGTGGCCGACCAGACGGTGATCTGCTCACCGGTCGGGTCGACGACGACCGAGCGCGGTTCCATGAACGCCGGGATCAGCCGCTGCTGGCGGAAGGTCCGCTCGACGAGCACCTCCGCGCCGGACAGCGCCTGCTCGACGTCGCCGCCGGTGCCGGCCTCGGCCGAGTCGAAGGTCCACACGGCGTTGGTGTTGGTGCCCAGGTCCTGGTGGACCAGCGGTGATCCCGATTCGATCGCCGAGGGCATGTCCAGCACGACCGGCAGGTCCTCGTAGTCGACGTCGATGGCGTCCATCGCGTCGCGCGCCTCGGCGGCCGAGCGGGCGGCGACCATCGCCACCGCTTCACCCGCGAAGCGCACCTCGTCGACGGCCATCGCCGGGGCCGCCGGTGCCTTCATGTCCTCGGTGATCGGCCACGCGCAGGGCAGGCTGCCCTGGACGTCGGCGATGTCGCGGCCGGTGACGACCGCGACCACGCCGGGAGATCGCTCGGCGGCCTCGGTGTCGATCGCGGTGATCTTGGCGTGGGCCATCGGTGAGCGCAGGATCGCCAGGTGCAGCGTTCCGCTGGGCGCGAGGTTGTCGGTCCAGCGCGTGCGGCCGGTGATCAGCCGCGCGTCCTCCTTGCGCTTGCGGGAACGCCCGAGTTCCGGCTCTGCCACAGCGGTCATGACTGGCGACCTCCCGTGGCCTCGGCGCCGGTCCGCTCGTCGGCGGGCTTGCGCTGCATGGGCGTGTCATCGGTGTGCTCGGCCGCGGGCCCGGCGCCGGGTTCCATGCGCTGGGCGGCGTCGCGCACCGCTCGGACGATGTTCTGGTAGCCCGTGCAGCGGCAGAGGTTTCCCTCCATGCCCTCGCGGACCGCCTGGTCGTCGGGTTCGGGGTCCTCGGCCAGCAGGTCCAGCGCCTGCATGATCATGCCGGGGGTGCAGAAACCGCACTGCAGCGCGTGGTTGTCGTGGAAGGCCTCCTGCATCGGGTGCAGCTTGCCGTCCTGGGCCAGTCCTTCGATGGTGGTCACGTCGTGGCCGTCCGCCTGGACCGCCAGGACCGAACACGACTTCACGCTGTGCCCGTCCATGTGGACGGTGCAGGCACCGCAGTTGCTGGTGTCGCAGCCGACCACGGTGCCGACCTTGCCGAGCCGCTCGCGCAGGTACTGCACGAGCAGCGTTCTGGGTTCCACTTCGTCGGTGTACTTCGTGCCGTCTACGTTGACGGTGATGCGGGACATGGAACGGCCTCCTCGCCAGGAGCGCGGACGTTCGGGAACACGACTATCCGCCGAGTGACGGATGTCACTCCGCTAGAGGGTCCTACTCCGTCCCGGCGAGAGCAAGCGGGCTCAGTCGTGGTGGATCGGGCCCTCCACGTCCGAGAGCCTCACACCGCGGCCGCCCCACCGCAGCGCGATCAGCTCCGCGGCGATGGACACGGCGGTCTCCTCCGGGGTCCTGGCACCCAGGTCGAGACCGATCGGCGAGGACACGCGGGAGAGCTCCTCCTCGCTGACGCCCTCCTCGCGCAGCCGCGTCAAGCGGTTCTCGTGCGTGCGGCGCGAACCCATCGCGCCGATGTAGCCGACGTTCATGCGCAGGGCTTCCTTGAGCACCGGCACGTCGAACTTCGGGTCGTGGGTGAGCACCATGACCGCCGTGCGCTCGTCGAGGCGCCCTTCCTCCGCCTCCTGGGCGAGGTAGCGGTGCGGCCAGTCCACGACGACGTCGTCGACCCCCGGGAACCGGCTGGTGGTGGCGAACACCGGACGCGCATCGCAGACCGTCACCCGGTAGCCGAGAAAAGCACCCATCCGGGCCATGGCGGCGGCGAAGTCGATCGCGCCGAAGACGAGCATCCGCGGCGGCGGCTCGAAGGAGTTGACGAACACCCGCATGCCCTCGCCGCGGCGCTGCCCCTCCGGCCCGTACTCGATGACGCCGCTGCGACCGCTGGCCAGCATGCCGCGCACGTCGTCGATCACCGCGTCGTCCACCCGCGACGCGCCGAGGGTGCCGCGCACCCGCTCGCGCCAGATCAGCAGGTGGGTGCCGACCTTGGTCTGCTCGGGGTGCTCGATGACGGTCGCGACCGCCACCGGCTCCTCCGCGCGCACCGAGGCGGCGACCTCGTCGAGGTCGGGGAAGGTCTCGCGGTCGATGCGCTCGACGAAGATGTCGAGGATCCCGCCGCAGGTCAGGCCCACCGCGAAGGCATCGTCGTCGCTGACGCCGTAGCGGCGCAGCACCGGATCCGATCCCTGCAGGACCGTGGAGCCCTCCTCGTAGACCGCGCCTTCGACGCAGCCACCGGAGACGCTGCCCACGGCCTCGCCCTCCTGCGTGACGAGCATCGACGCACCCGGCGGGCGGGGGGCGGAGCGGAACGTGGCCACCACGGTGCCCAGCCCGACGGACTCGCCGGCCTCCCAGCGCTTGGTCAAGTCATCCAACACGTCACGCACGGTGCACCTACCTCCACGGGCCGTCCTGGCCCCTCCAAGCATCCACCCGGGTCGGCGTCAGGCGAAACCGACCGGAACGCCGGGGAGCTGCTCCCCGGACCGGGACAGTCTGCGAACCCATGACCAGATGTCCTCCAGCGACCGCAGACTGTGACCGGCCACCATTCGGTCAACGTGCGGGAGGGCCGCCACAATTCCGGATTGCACGGGTTGATATCCGTCGTGGCCCGCGTGCGGGTTCGCCCAGATCACGCCGCGAGCCAACCTGCGCAGCCGGCGCATCTGCTCGGCCAGGTCGGTGGCGTCGCCGCGCTCCCACCCGTCGGAGAACAGCACCACCACGGAGCCGCGCGCCATGCCGCGCTGCCCCCACCTGTCCAAGAACACTCGGAGAGTCTCGCCCAATCGGGTGCCGCCGGAGAAGTCGGGGACCGCGCGAGAAGCCGCCTGCAACGCCGATTCCGGATCGCGCTGGCGCAACTGCCTACTCACGCGGGTCATCCTGGTGCCGAGCGTGAAGACCTCGGTGCTCGCCGGAGCCCGGCGGACCACGACGTGCGCGAAGCGCAGCAGCGCGTCGGAGTACGGGCTCATCGAGCCGGAGACGTCGATGAGCAGCACGACGCGGCGAGCCCGCCGCGAGCGGTGCTGGCGGGGCAGGCGCACCGGCTCGCCCCCGGACCGCAGCATCGCGCGCAGCGTGGCGCGCGGGCTCAGCGCTCCGCGCTTGCCGGGTTGGCGCCGCAACGCCGGGCGCGTCGGGGGTTCGGGGCGCAGCACGGCCAGCATCCGCCGGAGGTGGTCGCGCTCGGCCGCGCTGAGCTCGGTGACGTCGCGGTTGCGCAGCACCTCCGCGGTGCTGGCGGCCGCCGCGAGCGGGTCCTCGGACTCCCCCTCGCCCTCGCCGTCGGACGTCTCGGCGGTCAGCGCCGCGATCTTCGCGGGGCGCGACACCGGCTTCCCCGGCTGCCCCACCTGCATCGGTTCCGAGCTGAACCAGGTCTCGAACGCGGCGTCGTAGCGCGCGACGTCATCGGGTTCGGAGCACAAGGTCAACCGCCCGGCCCAGTACACGCCCTCCCGCTCGTCGAGTCCCACCTGCTCCACCGCAGCAAGGAAGCTCTGCACCCGGTTCGGCCCCACGGCCATCCCCGAGTGCCGCAGAGCCCGCGCGAACCCCACCAGCCCGGTCACCGTCTCCGCCATCACCGCACCTCCCAACGCAGGTCACCACCCCTCCACCGGACTTCATCGGAAACCCGGTCCCCCACTTCCACCGAAACCGGGAACCGGACTTCCACTGAAATCGGGGGTACGGGTTCCGCTGAAGTCCGGTTTCCGGGTTCCGCTGAGGTTCGATCAGGGGGTGAGGATGCCTGCTGAGCGAACTCGTTCCGCGTCTTCTCGGTACTTGAGGACCGCGCCGAGGGTGGTAGCGGCGGTCTCGGTGTCGAGGGACTCCGTGCCCAGAGCTTGGAGGGCTTGGGTCCAGTCGATGGCTTCGGCGACGCCCGGGGGTTTGAGGAGTTCCATCTGGCGCATCCGCTGGAGGGATGCCGCGACCTGCTCGGCCAGGCGTCCGTCGACGCCCGGCAGGCGCCGGCGCAGGATGGCGACCTCCCGTTCCAGGTCCGGGTGCTCCAGCCAGTGGTAGAGGCAGCGGCGCTTGAGGGCGTCGTGGACCTCGCGGGTGCGGTTGGAGGTGAGGATGACGATCGGCGGTTCCTCGGCCCGGACCTCGCCGTACTCCGGGATGCTGACCGCGTACTCCGAGAGCACCTCCAGCAGGAACGCCTCGAACTCGTCGTCGGCGCGGTCGATCTCGTCGACCAGCAGCACGCACGGCGCCTCCTGCAAGGCGCGCAGCAGCGGCCTGGCCAGCAGGAATCGCGGGGTGTAGAGGGACGACTCGGCGGCGTCGGCGTCGAGCTCGCCGCCGGAGGCCGCTTCCAGGGTGCGCAGGTGCAGCAGCTGGCGCGGGAAGTCCCAGTCGTAGAGCGCCTGGGCCGCGTCGATGCCCTCGTGGCACTGCAAGCGGATCAGGTTCACGCCGAGCGCCGCCGCCAGGGCCTGCGCGAGCGCCGTCTTGCCGGTGCCCGGTTCGCCTTCGGTCAGCAGCGGGCGACGCATCCGCATCGCCAGGAAGGCCGCGGTCGCGATCCCGTCGTCCGGCAGGTAACCGGTCTCGTCCAGCGCCGCCGCGACCTCGGCCGGTGATTTCATCTCGAGAGCGTCAGCCACCCCCCGAGCCTATTCGACCGGACGCACCGACCCCATAGGATGCGCGTCGGTCGAACTAGAGGTGGGGCATGAGCAGGTTCAAGGGGTTCCCGGCGCACGTGGAGAAGCACGTCGGACGCATTCGGGGTGCCGACAGCCGGAGCGCCGGTGGGCGGGAGCGGGCCTACAACCTCGTGTACTGCGACCACGCCGACGGCACGCACGTGACCGTGCTGACCAGCGGGCTCCGCGAGCACACCGCCGGGGCACCGCTGCCGCAGGAGCTGCTGTGCACGCTGCGCCGCGATCAGGAGGTCTACGCCAAGCACCTGGTGGGCGTGGTCGCCGAGCTGCTCACCGAATCGCAGGCGCGCGTGGGCTACGGCGCGCTGATCATGAACGACCGCATCCTGCTGCCGGACACGGCGATCGCGGGCGCGATGGCCGCACCGCACCCGTACCTGGGCGACGAGTTCGACGTCCTGCTCGACGAGGGCGTGCCGGTCCTGCAGCTGATCACGCTCGTCCCGATCACCCGCGCGGAGTCGCAGCTCGTGGCGCGCTTCGGCCGCGACGCCCTCTACGACCGCTGGGAAGCCCGGGGAACAGACCTGGTCGACATCTACCGAGACGATGCCGGCAGCGGCCAGTTCTAGGAAGCTGTTGAGGAATTGTCTTGCGTAGCGGTGCGGGTGGCAGGACCTGGAGCGGTTCCGCGGACTCCGTGCGCCACTCCTGATGTACGCCAATACACGGCGTCGCGGCGCACTCGCCACGAAACCGCTGAAGAACCTGCGGCGGTGCGAGCTGAGTCCCACACCTGAAACAGCGGCTCCGCCTCATTCGTGAACAGCCCTTCGTCCGAACCGACCGGGTTGATCGCGGACGGGTCGGCACCTACCGCAGGCCGGGGGCCTCGGCCAGGAACGTGTCCAGGACTCCGTCGGCGACCAGGACCTGACCCGCCGGGCGGACCTCCGCAGTCGTGGAGCGGATGCGCTTGGCCGCGTCCACCGCCCAGCGCGCCTCGTCGAAGCGCGCGTTGGCCAGCGCCTCGTCGCCGGAAGCCCGGGCGTGCAGTCCGTCGGCCGTCGCGAGCAGGGCCTGACCCCACTGGTCGGTCGCGGTCAGCCAGTGATCGGTGTCGGTGACGAAGTCCCTCGGCGCCCCCGCGCGAATCCGCTCCGGGGCGTTGGCGACGAGCTCCGCGTAGGCCCGCAGGTCGCGCACCGCCGCGCGGCGGTCGCCACCCGCCCACGCCGCGCGGAACGCGTCGAGACGCCGGGACAGCTCCGGAGCGGGCGGCAGCCAGGCCGAACCGTTGGCGACCGGCGCCATGTGCTCCAGGTCGAAGAACGCCAGCAGCGCTTCCACCGTCGCCGGATCCGCCTGCACGCCGGGGGAATCACCGGCGAGCCGCTTGCCCGCCAGGTATTCGGCGGCGGCCCGCCAGGCCCGCTGCGGGTCGAAGTCCTCGTCGTTCCAGGCGAAATCGGCCGCACCGATCTCCACGACCTTGCTCGCCGCCGCCTGGTTCATCGGGTTGACCACGTCACCGGCCAGCTGATCGCTGAGCCCGCGCTCGCGCTTGTCGTAGGAGCCGAGCATGATCCGGCCGCGCGAGCCGTTGAAGTCGTTGACCGGGTAGTTGTCCCACAGGAAAACCTTGCGACCCCACACGGTTTCGGCCTGCTTGGCGTCGGAAACGGTGATCTGGCGCGGGATCACGCCGTCACCGGTCCACATCACCAGCACCCTCGGGTCCAGCGCTTCGCGGATCGCCGTCTTGTACTCCGAGTCCTCGACATCGGAGTACTCGGTCGGCACGAACTGCAGCGGCGCCACCCCGGGGTGGGTGTCGACGAACTCGCGCTGGACCTTGTTGAGCAGGTCGGCCTGCGCCCGCCCGGCCGAGCCCTCCGAGGGACGGCCGTAGGCGCGCTCGTCACCCGCGCAGTTCCAGCGCGTGTAGGAGATGTCGTCCAGCGGCAGCGAGAAGTCGCGGATGCCCTCGTCGTACATGGCCTGCAACTTCGCCTGCAGCGCCTGGAAATCGCGCGGATCGCTGTAGCAGATGGAGTTGCCGGGCGAGAGCGCGAAGGTGAACTTCACGTGGTGCGCACCGGCCTGCCGGATCAGCTCGCGGACCTCCCCGAGCTCCTGCGCCGGGTAGGGCTCGCGCCACTTCTCGCGGTGGTACGGGTCGTCCTTGGGCGCGTAGATGTAGGTGTTGAGCTTGACGTCGCCGTAGAACGCCAGCTGGTCCATCCGCTCCTGGTGCGTCCACGGCGGACCGTAGAAGCCCTCGATCGCACCGCGCAGCGGCATCGCCGGCCGGTCCAGGACGGTCACGCCCGCGATGCGGCCGGGCGAGATGAGCTGCCGCAGCGTCTGCACGCCGTAGTAGGCCCCGGCGGGGTCGGAGGCGCCGATGAACACCTCGAACTCGGTGTCCGGGCGCACCGCGAGCACGTACGCCTCCTCGTCCATCGGAACCGGGGCGTTCATACCCGTCTCCTGCAGGCCCTTGACCACGGTCGGCGAGGTGCGCTCGCCGATCCGCACCCGCAGCGAGGCATCCGAGGCGGGAGCGCCGGGTTCGCGGATCGCGACCTCATCGGCCCCGGCGAGTTCGAGCACCTGCTTGGCGAGGTCCTTGGTCTGCTGGTCGACCAGCGGGTCCACCACGACCTCGACCTTGCCGCGGACCGCGACGTCGTCGCCGAGCCTGTCGATCAGCTCCGGCTGCGGCACCACCGAGGGCACGCCCTCACCGGGCAGCGCGTCGGAGCTCTGCGGGGCCGGCTGCTCCGGTGGAGGCGCGGTGTTGGTGCACCCGGCCAAGGCCATGATCCCGGCCACGCACACCGCGAACGACCTGGACAAACCGCGCATCGAGCTCCCCATCCAATCCACCGGCGACGACCCCAGTTCAACACACCGGGAGATGACCCGACCGGGTCACCTGCCCGGTTGAGGCAAAGCAGGAGGGCCGCCCCCCCGACGGGGACGGCCCTCCTCAGCTCGGGGCTGGACTCAGAAGCCCATGCCACCCATGCCACCGGTCGGGTCGGCGGCGGCAGCCGCGTCCCCGCCCTTCTCCGGCTTGTCCGCGACCACGGCTTCGGTGGTCAGGAACAGCGCGGCGATCGACGCGGCGTTCTGCAGCGCCGAGCGGGTGACCTTGGCCGGGTCGATGACGCCGGCCTGCACCAGGTCCTCGTACTCGCCGGTCGCGGCGTTGAGGCCGTGGCCGGAGGTGAGGTTCTTGACCTTCTCCGCGACGACGCCACCCTCGAGACCGGCGTTGACCGCGATCTGCTTGAGCGGAGCCTCGACGGCCAGCTTGACGCTGTTGGCACCGGTCGCCTCGTCGCCCTCGAGCTTGAGGCCGTCGAAAGCGGTCTGCGCGGCCTGCAGCAGAGCCACGCCACCACCGGCGACGATGCCCTCCTCGACCGCGGCCTTGGCGTTGCGGACCGCGTCCTCGATGCGGTGCTTGCGCTCCTTGAGCTCGACCTCGGTCGCCGCACCGGCCTTGATGACCGCAACACCGCCGGCCAGCTTGGCCAGGCGCTCCTGCAGCTTCTCGCGGTCGTAGTCGGAGTCCGAGCGCTCGATCTCGGCGCGGATCTCGTTGACCCGGCCGGCGATCTGCTCGTCGTCGCCGGCACCCTCGACGATGGTGGTCTCGTCCTTGGTCACCACGACCTTGCGGGCCTGGCCCAGCAGGCTCAGGTCAGCGGTGTCCAGCTTGAGGCCGACCTCTTCGCTGATGACCTGACCACCGGTGAGGATGGCCATGTCCTGCAGCATCGCCTTGCGGCGGTCGCCGAAGCCCGGGGCCTTGACGGCGACGGACTTGAAGGTGCCGCGGATCTTGTTGACCACCAGGGTCGACAGGGCTTCGCCCTCGACGTCCTCGGCGATGATCAGCAGCGGCTTGTTGGCCTGCATGACCTTCTCCAGCAGCGGGAGGAGGTCCTTGACGTTGGAGATCTTGCTGCTCAGCAGCAGGATGTACGGGTCGTCGAGGACGGCCTCCATGCGCTCCGTGTCAGTCACGAAGTACATCGAGATGAGGCCCTTGTCGAAGCGCATGCCCTCGGTGAGCTCGAGTTCGAGCCCGAAGGTGTTGCTCTCCTCGACGGTGATGACGCCTTCCTTGCCGACCTTGTCCATCGCCTCGGCGATGAGCTCGCCGATCTGGCGGTCGCCGGCGGAGATCGCGGCGGTCGCGGCGATCTGGTCCTTGGTCTCGATTTCCTTGGCGTTCTTGAGCAGCTGCTCGGCGATCGCCTCGGTGGCCTTCTCGATGCCCTTCTTCAGAGCGATCGGGGAGGCGCCGGCCGCGACGTTGCGCAGACCCTCGCGAACCAGGGCCTGGGCGAGCACGGTGGCGGTGGTGGTGCCGTCACCCGCGACGTCGTCGGTCTTCTTCGCGACCTCCTTGACCAGTTCGGCCCCGATCTTCTCCCACGGGTCCTCGAGCTCGATCTCCTTGGCGATCGAGACGCCGTCGTTGGTGATGGTCGGCGCGCCCCACTTCTTCTCGAGCACGACATTCCGGCCCTTGGGGCCGAGCGTCACCTTGACGGCGTCGGCGAGGGTGTTCATGCCGCGCTCAAGACCGCGGCGGGCGTCCTCGTCGAACGCGATCATCTTGGCCATTGCGGTGTGGTCCTCCACCTGTCTGGACGCCGACGGTGCACACTGGGGCGTGCACGACGGCAGGACTCTGCTCGGCCAGGCTCGGTGCCCGCGACGGACGATCGCGCGACGACGCCGTCATGTGGCGCCGCCGGAACGACCTCACCGTCCCGACCTGGCACTCAACCTTGATGAGTGCCAGTACCGTGTTTAGCACTCACCGGTGGCGAGTGCAAGCGACCTGCCTCGGTCTCACCCTCCGGCGGTCGGCACCGACGTGGGCAGCTCGGCCGTCGACGGCGTGCTCCCGGAGCTCGAACCGCTCCCGGACGTGGCCATCGCCACGAACAGCAGCACGATCACCAGCAGCGCGACGCCCACCAGCACCGGCACGATCCACTTCGCCGCACCGCCCGACGAGGTCTTGGTGAACGACGAGGACCCGGCGGGCATCGGCGGGCGCAGCCGCACCGGCTGTTGCTGGTAGCCGGGGTACGACTGCTGCGGGTACGGCCCGGCCTGCTGGGGAATCTGCTGCGGGAACGGCTGGGACGCGGGGTTCGCGGGCTGCGGCACCGGCTGCTGCGCGACGCGCGGCGGCGCCGGCGCCTCCCCGGCGGCCGGGCCGAGCGCGGCGCGGGCCGCGGCGATCAGGTCCTGGCAGCTCGCGTAGCGCTGGTCGCCGCGCTTGGACATGCCCCGGCGCAGCACCTCGTCGATCGGCGGCGGCAGCAGCACCAGCGATCCGGGCGTGGGCGGCTCGGCACCCAGGTGCCCCTGGATGACCTCCTGGACCGAGCCCGGGAACGGCGGACGCCCGGTCAGGCAGGCGAAGAGCATGCAGGCCAGCGCGTACTGGTCGGTGCGGCCGTCGACCGGCTCGCCGCGCAAGTGCTCGGGGGCGGCGTAGGTCGGCGAGCCCAGGAAGTCCCCGGAGGACGTGCGGTGGCCGGTCGCGCCGCGCCGGGTCAGCCCGAAGTCGGCGAGGTAGACGTGCTCGTGCGAGGACTCGCGCGAGGTGACCAGCACGTTGGCCGGCTTGAGGTCGAGGTGCACCAGACCGCGCTCGTGCAGCATGTCCAGCGCTTCGGCGATCTGCCCGAGCAGCTCCAGGCTGCGCTTCGGCGAGATCGGCCCGTCGGAGATCAGCCCCGCCAGATCGGTGCCCTCGACCAGCCGCATCGCGATGAACAGCATGCCGTCGACCTCGCCGAAGTCGTACAGCGGCACGATGTTCGCGTGGTCGATCGCCGAGGTGTTGCGGGCTTCGTCGACGAAGCGCTCGCGGAACTCCGCGTCGCCGGTGATGTGCTCCCCCATCACCTTCAACGCGACCTTGCGGCCGAGCCGGACGTCGGTGGCGCGGTACATCACGCTCATCCCACCGCGACCGAGCACGCCGTCGATCTTGTAGTGGCCGAGCCTACGACCGGTCAAATCTTCCGACACGTCCCGAAGCCTAACCGGCTGATCACCTGCGGGTGCAGGTTTCGCGGGATGACGCGCTGCGGCCCGGTCCCCCGCCAGGAGAACCGGGCCGCACGACGACCTGGTGCGAAGTTCTCTTCAGACCTTGCGAACGCCGTCGGCTTGAGTTCGGCCATCGCGGCCGGCTTTCACCTCGAATTCGACCCGATCCCCTTCAGAAAGGGTGCGGAAACCAGACATGTCGATTGCGGAGTAATGGACGAACACATCGGATCCACCGTCCGTCGCGATGAATCCGTAGCCCTTCTCCGAGTTGAACCATTTGACCGTGCCGACCGCCACGGCGTCCTCCTCAAGAAATGTGATGCACGACGCTAGCGCCGCTGGAGCATCGGCCACACTACTCCGGAAAATCGGGCTCGTCGCGGGTCCGGCAATACGACTTTTCCGTTAAACGCTGGGCCGAACGGGTGGCCGCTCCGGACACGTTCCGTCATCAACGGGTGCTAATTCCCCCGACTGCCGCAATCGCTTTCAAACCCCGATCAAAACCGGCGACGAATGCGCCGGACGAGAAACCCGCTCGCGATCACGACCGCGGCGACTGGGTCAGACCAATTGTGTCCGGCGCAATGCGCGATCGTTTCCACCGAGCGAATCAGGAACGCGGTCCGAGACCATTCGCGCGCAACCAGCCGACCAGTCCGCGCGGGTTGCGGGTCTGGGTCAGCACCTGTCCCGGCCCGGCGAAGTCGAAGACCAGGCCCTCGCCGCTCTTGAGCGACTGCGCCACGCCCTGGTTCATCTGCCGCAGCTGGCTCTGCACCGTGTCGGCGTAGGCGACGACGTGACCGGTGTCGATCGTGATGTACTCGCCGGGCTGCAGGGTGACCACGTCCAGCGCGCCGTAGCAGGCCACCACCGCCGAGCCGTGCCCGCTGAGCCGGGTGAGGAACCCGCCCTCGCCGCCGAAGAGGTTCTGGAAGCCGCCCCACTGGGTCTCGACCTGCACCGTGCTCGCCGAGGCCAGCCAGCAGCCCTTCGTCACGCACCAGCCGACCCGGCCGTCGAGCTCCAGCACGTTGAGATCACCGGGCAGCGTCGGCGCCACGTCGACCCAGCCGCCCTGCTGCGGCGCGGTGTAGGTGGAGACGTAGAACGACTCCCCTCCCAGCGCGGATCGGGCCAGCGACTTGAAGAAACCGCCCTGCGCGCGCGACTCGACGGTCACCCCGTAGCTGGTGGCCAGCATCGAACCGGACTCCACCCGCACCGGTTCCCCCGGTGCCAGCATCAACCGGGCGACCCCGTACGACGGCGTGTGACGAGTACGGACCTGCACAGCACAACCCCCTTCAGGGCCCCACCGGTCGGCGCGGGCACGGCGATTCTATGTAGGTGGCACCGAGACCGGGGATCTCCGCGCCACCACGCGGAGAACCGGCGCTGGAGGGCACGGGCGTCGGGCGAACCGGGCATTGTGCCATCGCACCGCGGAGCGACCAATCCCACGCCGATGGCGACACGACGGGTGCTCATGACAGATGATGCGTGCGTGTCGTCCAACAACCCCGCCCACGAGCTGACGTCGGTCGCCGATCACCGGGCGAAGGTCGCTTCGCTGCTGACCCGCACGCCGGTCGAGACCCGTCCGCTGCAGAACTGCCTCGGCCTCGCGCTGGCCGAGGACCTGGTCGCCCCGATCTCGCTGCCGCCGTTCAGCAACTCCGCGATGGACGGCTACGCGGTCCGCTCGGTCGATCTGACCGAGGCGACGCAGGACGAGCCGGTGAAACTGCCGGTCTCCGAGGACGTCCCGGCCGGCCGCGTGGACGTGCCGCCGCTGCAGCCCGGCACCGCGCACCGGATCATGACCGGCGCGCAGCTGCCCCCGGGCGCCGACGCGGTGATCCCGGTGGAGCGCACCGACGCGGGCACCGAGACGGTGGCGCTGTTCGGTTCCGTGCAGCCGGGCGCCCACGTGCGCCGCGCGGGCGAGGACGTCGCCGCGGGAACCACCGTGCTCACCGCGGGCACCCGGCTGGGCGCCGCGCAGCTGGGCGTGGCCGCCGCCGTCGGCATCGCCGAGCTGCCCGTGCACCGGCCGGTGCGGGTGCTGGTGCTCTCGACCGGCTCCGAACTGGTCGCGCCCGGGGAAGAGCTGCAGCTCGGGCAGATCTACGAGTCCAACGGGCTGATGCTCGCCGCCGCCGTGCAGGAGGCCGGTGGTGAGCCGACGATGCTGCGCTTCGTGCCCGACGACGTCGACGCCTTCCACGAGGTCCTGCAGGCACACCTGGACTCCGCCGACCTGCTGATCACCTCGGGAGGCGTCAGCGCCGGGGCGTACGAGGTGGTCAAGGACGCCCTGGCGGGCAACGGCGTGGAGTTCACCAAGGTCGCGATGCAGCCGGGGATGCCGCAGGGCTGCGGCCGCTACCGGGACGCGTTCGCGGTCGTCACGCTGCCCGGCAACCCGGTGAGCTCGATGGTCTCGTTCGAGGTCTTCGTGCGCCCGGCGATGCTGGCCGCGGCCGGGCACGCCACGACCACGCGGCAGCGGCGGCAGGCCGTGCTGGCCGAGTCGCTGGTCGCTCCCTCGCGCAGGCGGCAGTTCCGGCGCGGGGTGTTCGACCCGGCATCGGGCGAGGTCAGCCTGCAGGGAGCTCCGGGTTCACACCTGCTGGGTAGCCTCGCGAGGGCGAACTGCCTGCTGGCGATCCCGGAGGACGTGACCGAAATGCCCGCTGGGTCCACTGTGGACGTGGTGTTGCTGGACTAGATCAAGTCGATATCGCTTGTCCCACCATCGTTGACGGTTCGACTTCCGGTCGCGAAGACTGCGAGTCCGACCTTCCACTTCCCCTCCGGAGTTTTGCACGTGCGTGGCCCCTGGCGCGCCGCCTTGGCGCTGGCGTTGCACATCGGTTTCTTCGTCGTGTCCCTCGGCCTGGTCGCCGGCCTGCTGATGATGGCGGGCATGACCTTCCGCCGCGACACCGTCGGAGGGTTGAAGGTCGCCATCGCCGCCGTCGTCGTCGGCGCGATCTTCGTCATCGGCCTGCGGGCGGTGCTGCGCAACCGGGTCCGCCCGCGCGGCGTGCCCGTGGACCGGGTCTCCCAACCCAACCTGTGGCGCACGATCGACCAGCTCGTCGACGCCACCGACTCCCCGCTGCCCGACGAGATCCGCATCACCTCCGAGCCGGGTGTGGCCATCCGCGAGAACACCGCGCTGCTCGGACTGCGCACCCGCACCCGGTACCTGGAGATCGGGTTGCCGATGCTGGCGGCGCTGACCACCTCCGAACTGGGTGCGTCGCTGGCGCACGCGGTCGGTCGCCTCACCGGCCGCAGCAAGCTGACGGTGACCGCTCATCGGGTGCTGGCCAGCGTCCAGCGCACCGTCGACGGGCTCACCACCGGCCCGGTGAAGTGGCTGTTCGTCGGGTACGCGCGGTTGTTCACCGCCATCGCGGTCACCACCACCAAGGAGCTCGTGCTCGCCGGGGACGCCGCCGCGGTGCGCGTCGCGGGCAAGCGGACCGCCGTGATGGCGCTGCGCAAGTCCGTCGCGGTCGAGATCGGCTGGCGCGAGTACGCCGACGCGTACCTGAGCATGGCCGCCGGCATCGGCCACGCACCCGACGTGCTGCTGGGCTTCCGCAGCTTCATGGACCACCCGGCGCGCAAGCCCGCGCTGGCCGAGCGCGCCAAGCAGACCATCGCCGAGGAGCGCGGCGAGCTGCCGGTGCGCGCCAGGGTCGAGCTGATGAAGCGCCTCAAGGCCGCCGACAAGGAGGCCGACGAACGCCCGGCGTTCGCGATCCTGCGCAAGCCGCGCCACGCCGTTCCCGAGCTGGAGGACCGGCTGCTGGTCGACTCGCTCGGGCCCCGGATGCAGTGGCCGGAGGTCGTCCGGCAGGCCGGAGCGGCGCAGGCCGCCGAGAAGGCCGCGCAGCTCAGCGCGGCCGCCCACCAGTGCGGGCTGGGCGCGGACCCGACGATCCAGGGCATCCTCGCCGCCATCCACCGCGGCCACGGCCGCGACCTCATCAACCCCGTGCTCAACCCGGGCCTGCACCCGTCGATGATCGACCAGACCGCCGAGGACACGCTCACCGAACTCCTCGGATGCACCGTCATCGACGCGCTGATCTGCGCCCGCCGCGCCCACCACGAGCTGGACTGGGGCGGCCCGCCCGCGGTGCGGCTGGCCAACGGGCGTCCGCTGGACCCCGACCGCCTGGTCCGCCCCGCCGTCGCCGACCCGCGGCTCATCCCCGGGCTGCACCGGGTGCTGGTCGACCTGGGCGTCCCGCTGCACCACACCCGCGAGCCGGCCGAGGAGCCGGAACCCTCGCTGGCCGGGATCGTCAGCCCGGTGCAGTGCTCCGGCGAGGCCTACGACCTGCTGGTCAGCGACCGCGGCCTGCTGCTGCTGCCCAGCGACGCCAGCGCCGCGAAGCGGCTGCTCGCGGGCACCCTGGCCCGGCTCAGGGAGGCGGAGCAGGAGCAGCTCAGCGAGCTGGCCTCGCAGCCGGTCAACGAGCTGCTGGAGCGCTCCGGAGCGCAGTGGGTGGACAGCCGCGACGTGGCCAGCGCCCGCCTGCACCAGGAGAAGGCCGGCTGGTCGCTGGAGATGGACCTCTACCTCGACGAGTACGCGATGTCGACGCTCGACGAGGTGCGCGTGGCCCCGGGCAACGACGACGGCGTGTCCGTGCTGACCCTGCACAGCACCGCCGACGGCGTCGAGCACGGAGATCCGTACCACGGGCTGGACGAGCTGATGGGAGCCCGCATGGAGCTGGACGAGCCCGCCCTGCCCCTGGAATGACCGCCACCCTGACGTGGAGGCCCCAGGCGTCTTGTTGACGCGGAGTTACTGAATGCGTTCCCAACGTCCTCCGTTAGCGGCTACGGAGATGCTGTGAACTCAATTACACTAGAAACCGCGTCACGAAACGTTGATCACCTCCGTCTCCTTCGTGTCCGCAACGGCACCCTCGCTTGCCGGGTGTCGCGGACCGCGAAAAGAGGGCCGTGCGCCGTCGGGGGGCGCACGGACCCGAAATCAAAGAGGCCGTTCGGCACCTACGGGGAGGCGCCGAACGGCCTCTTTGTTCTCTTGTAGGGGTTCTGGTCCTTACTGCTTGGCGGTGCGGGTGGGGGAACCTGAGCGGCTCCGTGGACTCCGCGCGCCACTCCTGATGTATGGCCAATGCACGGCGGCGTCGCGGCGTGCTCGCCACGAAGCCGCTCAGAACCCCGGCGGTGCCGACTGCGAGGGTGGTGGAGGAGAAAGCGGCTTCGCCGCTTGCCCGACGGTTGGGATGCTTCACCCGTACGTGTGACCCTTGGTCGGGCGGGCGGTAGCATTCCGTTTGAGATACGTGCAGGTCATGTGGGTTGTTCTTGATCGACTGCGCCCCCTGGCGACGGTGGGAACGAGGCGTCCGCGATGCTGTACGTCTGCGGCGCAGGCAGGACTACCGCGCCGCGCTGACATGACCTCCGACGCAGGGGCGCGACTACCTCGATGAGCAGCACCCAAGAGAGCCCGCTGGCGCACCTGATCGCGCTGGCCAAGGACACCGTTCCGCCGATGCACCCGGCAGGCAGGCCGTTCGTCATCGGCGCCGCCGTCGCCACGCTGGTGCTCCGCCGCATCTGGCGCCCGCTGGGCGTGATCGGCGCCGTGCTCACCGCCTGGTGCGCGTGGTTCTTCCGGGAGCCCGCCCGCACCACCCCGGCCCGCGAGGGCCTGGCCGTGGCCGCCGCAGACGGCGCCGTCGCGCACGTCGAGAGCGCCGTCCCGCCGGCCGAGCTCGGCTTCGGCGAGACGCCGATGATCCGCATCAGCACCTTCCTGACCATCTTCGACGTGCACGTCCAGCGCGTCCCGGTCAGCGGCGAGATCGACAAGATCGTCTACCGGCCGGGCAAGTTCCTCTCCGCCGACCTGGACAAGGCCAGCGAGGACAACGAGCGCAACTCGATGGCCATCCGCACCCCGGACGGCACCCGCGTCGCCGTCGTGCAGATCGCCGGGCTCGTCGCCCGCCGCATCGTCTGCGAGGTCGCCGAGGGCGATACCGCGACCGCGGGCAACACCTACGGCCTCATCCGGTTCGGCTCCCGCGTGGACCTCTACGTCCCCGCCGACAGCAAGGTCCTGGTCGAGCCCGGCCAGCGCACCATCGGCGGCGAGACCCCGCTCGCCGAACTGCCCAGGGGGAAGCGCGACCGATGAGCATGCGGACCACCCCCGGCGTCCGGCTGCTGCCCAATGCGATCACCGTGCTGGCCATGTGCGCGGGCCTGTCCGCGATCCAGTTCGCCCTCAACGGGCAGCTGACCTTCGCGATCGGGTCCGTCGCCGTCGCCGCGGTGCTCGACGGCCTCGACGGCCGGATCGCCCGGCTGCTCGACGCCACCTCCAAGATGGGCGCCGAGCTGGACTCGCTGGCCGACGCGATGTCCTTCGGCGTGGCCCCGGCGTTGACGCTCTACGCCTGGCACATGCAGGACAACCGGGCCGGTTGGGTGGTGTCGCTGATCTTCGCGGTCTGCATGGTGCTGCGGCTCGCCCGGTTCAACACGCTGCTCGACGACGCCGAGCAGCCGCCGTTCACCAAGGAGTTCTTCGTCGGCGTGCCCGCCCCCGCGGCCGGGCTGCTGGCGCTGCTGCCGCTCGCCCTGACCGCGCACTTCGGCTACCCGGGCTGGTGGGCCAACCAGAGCGTGGTCATGGTGTGGATGGTGCTGATCGCCGCGCTGGCCGTGAGCCGGGTGCCCACGCTGTCGCTGAAGACGGTGAAGGTCCCGCCGAAGTTCGTGGCCCCGCTGCTGGTGGGCGTCGCGCTGCTGGCCGCTCTGGTCGTGGTGTTCCCGCTGATCTCGCTGGCCGTCGCGATGGTGCTGTACCTGCTGCACGTGCCCTACGCGGTCTACCGCTACCAGTGGCTCTCGCGGCACCCGGAGGCGTGGGACGCCGCTCCCCGGGAGCGCCGGGCGATCCGCCGCAACACCCAGCGCCGGCTGGGCATCCGCCCTCCGCTGCGCCGCAGCGTGGCCGGTGCCGCGCGTCGCGTGCGACTCCCCCGCCGCCCCACCGGACCCGGGCACCCGCGGCGCAGCTGGCGCCGCCTCGAACTCCGCCGCAACCGCGACGACTACTGAGCCACGCCGCGGTTCCGGTCCGAACCGCCCAGGCGACGAGAACATCGATCACGGGCGGTTCGGACCAGAACCGCCCCTCGCCCCACCACCGCTGACCCCGTCGTCTTCCGCTGCGAGCGGCTAGGGTCGGTGGGGTGGCTTCGATCAGCTTGACCGCCCGCGTCTCCACGTCCGCCCGCGACACCCGGCGCGGGGTCGTGCGGCTGCACCCCGAGGTGCTGGACGCCCTGGACCTGCGACCGTGGAGCGCGGTGCGCCTCACCGGCGCGCGCGAGACCGTCGCCCTTGCCGCCGCCGCGGAGAGCACCTCACCCACCGGGTTCCTGCTGCTCGACGACGTCGCGCTGCTCAACCTCGGGGTCACCGAGGGCTCGTCCGTGGCCGTCGCACCGGCGCAGGTGGAGGTCGCCAAGCGGGTCTCGATCACCGGGTCGCGGATGGCGCGAGCGACCGTCTCGCCCGAGACCGCCCGGCTGGCGCTGACCGGCAAGGTCTTCTCCCTCGGTGACGCGGTGTCGCTGCTGCCGCAGGACCTCTCCCCGTCCTCCTCGTCCCGCGCAGGTGAGGTGCGGCGCCAGATGTCCGCCGCCATCGGCCTGACCTGGACCAACGAGCTGATCACCGTCGCCGCGACCGAGCCCGCCGGAGCCGTGGCCGTCCAATCGTCCACAGTGGTCGAGTGGATCGACGGCGCGAAGTCCGAGAACAACTCCGCCGCAACCGAGTCCCCAGCGCAGTCCCCGGCACCCGAGCCCGCCGATGAGCCGCACGCCCCCGTGCCGGTGACCGACCTGGTGGGTTCGCGCGACACCGCGCGCCGCCTGACCGAATGGCTCCGGCTGGCCTTCGACCAGCCCGAGCTGCTGCGCAGGCTCGGCGCCGAACCCCGGCTGGGCGCGCTCATCAGCGGCCCGCCCGGAGTCGGCAAGGCCACGCTGGTGCGCGCCGTGTGCGCTGAGATCGGCGCGGAGCTCGTCGAGGTCGCCGCCCCGACCATCGCCGCCCTGGAGGCGCGCACCGCCGCCACCCGGCTGCGGGACGCCGTCGACCGCGCCACCGCCGCCTCCGGCGACGGGGTCCTGCTGCTCACCGACGTCGAAGCGCTGCTGCCGGAGTCCGACCCGCCGCCGCTGGCCACCGTCGCCCTGGAGACGATCCGCGACGCCATCGGCCGCGACGAGCTGGCCGTGATCGTCACCAGCTCGAACCCGCAGTCGGTCGATCCGCGGCTGCGCGAACCGGGCCTGGTCGACCGCGAGCTCACCATCGGACTGCCCGACGACACCACCCGCGCCGACCTGCTCGGCGTGCTGCTGCGCGGCGCCCCGCTCGACGAGGACATCCGGTTCGCCGAAATCGCCGAGCGCACACCGGGCTTCGTCGCCGCCGACCTGCTGGCGCTGGGCCGGGAAGCCGCGCTGGGCGCCGCGCTGCGGCACCGAGACGACCCCGCCGACCCGCGAATCCGCCGCCAGGACCTGCTGGACGCCCTGACCTCGGTGCGGCCGATCTCGATGTCCACATCGGACAACCTGCAGACCGGCGGGCTCACCTTCGACGACGTCGGCGACATGACCGAGGTCAAGCAGGCCCTCACCGAGACGGTGCTGTGGCCGCTGCAGTACCCGGACTCCTTCACGCGCCTGGGAGTCGAGCCTCCGCGCGGTGTTTTGCTCTACGGCCCGCCCGGCTGCGGCAAGACCTACCTCGTGCGGGCGCTGGCGGGCAGCGGCCGGCTCAACGTGCTCACCGTCAAGGGCGCCGAGCTGATGGACAAGTGGGTCGGCGAGTCCGAGCGCGCCGTCCGCGAGCTGTTCCTGCGCGCCCGGGGCGCCTCGCCCGCGCTGGTCTTCCTCGACGAGGTGGACGCGCTGGCGCCGCGACGCGGCCAGTCCTCGGACTCAGGCGTGTCGGACCGGGTGGTCGCGTCCCTGCTCACCGAGCTCGACGGCGTGGAACCGATGCGCGACGTCGTGGTGCTGGCCGCCACGAACCGCCCGGAGCTCATCGACCCGGCGCTGCTGCGCCCCGGCCGCCTGGAACGCCTCGTCTACGTCCCGCCGCCGGACGCCGAGGCCCGCCAGGCCATCCTCACCGCGGCGGCGAAGAACACCCCGCTGTCCGACGACGTCGACCTCGCGGAGCTGGCCGGAACCCTCGACGGCTACTCGGCCGCCGACTGCACGGCCCTGGTCCGCGAGGCAGCGCTCACGGCCATGCGGGAATCCATCACCGCGGCCGAGGTCACCGCCACTCACCTCGCCACCGCCCGCGAGGCGGTCCGCCCGTCCCTGGACCAGGCCCAGCTCGACACCCTCGCCGCCTACGCCGAGAACCACCGCTGACGGGTCGGCGACCGCCAAGCGGCGGAGCCGCTTCCTCCTCGCCCCACCCGGGCAACCGGCACCGCCGCCGCGGGTTCTGACACGTCCTCTGGCGAGTACGCCGCGACGCCGTGCATCGGCGTGCATCAGGAGTGGCGCACGGAGTCCAGGCGGCGTGTCAGGTTCCGCCACGCCACACGACCGAAGATCACTTTCCTGTTGAAGGACCCTTGTAGTCGTTGGTGATGATGGCGATCAGGCCCGGCGTGGCGTCCTGTATCCCGTCGAAGCGGGCGTCGGCGCGGGCGCCGATGCGGGCGGCGAGCTCCTTGGCCTGGCGCTCCTCGTCGGTGCCGGGGCGGAAGTAGACCGTGGTGGTCGGGATCTTGCCCTTGGCGTAGTTGCCGACCTCGGGCACGTCGTACCCGGCCTTGCGCAGGTCTTCGGCGGCGCGGTGCGCCAGCCCGGAGATCGTCGAGTTGTTGTAGACCCGCACGATGATCTGCTCGCTGCCCTCCCCGGACCCGACCGGCACGTCCTGCCCGGAACCCGGCGCCTGGGCGTTGCCCGAACCCGGCTTCTCGGTGACCGGCGGCTGAGCCACCGGGGGCTGGACCACCGGCGGCTGCGCGGCCGGAGGCTGGGCCGGCGGCGGCTGCACCGGCGGAACGACCGGGGACGGCGCGGGTTTCGGCGACGGCTGCACCTGCGAGGTGGGCTCCTGCAGCAGCGGCTGGGCGGTGTCCGAGGACTCGCCGGACATCAGGGTCACGGTCCCGAACACGGCCGCGAGCACGCCGACTCCGATCAGACCCATGCCGATCAGCTTGGCCCCGCCGGGCCCGCCGGACGGTTCCCCAACACTCATCAGTGCAACTCGATTCCCAGTCGTTGAGCGGCCCTCGCGCGCTGTCGTGCCGCCCGTGCCTTGCGCAGTCTCTTGATCAGCATAGGGTCCGCGCTGAACGCGGCGGGGGAATCCAGCAGCGTGTTGAGCAGTTGGTAGTACCGCGACGCGGACATGTCGAACAGTTCCCGGATCGCGATGTCCTTCTTGCCCGAGCGCTTCCACCACTGCGCTTCGAAGGCGAGGATGCCCAGCTCCCGATCGGTCAGACCCCGGTCCGCGGGGCCCGGTTCGGGCTCGTCCGGCGGCGGTTCGACGATCCGCTCGATGGGCTGGGTGATCGGCTCGGCGAGGGTGAGCCTCCGACGCTCCGGCGCCTGCGGACGCCCGTGCATGCGCGCGAGTTGTTCGCACTGACGGGCGATCTCCTGCGCGGTCAGCATCTGAGCGGCGTCCATCCGGCTCCTCGCCTCGCGATTCGGTCGCGGAGAATCACACGGCTGTCATTCCCGGTGCCCAATTGAACCATGCCGTGATCCGGACGGTGAGCCGATCACACCCCTGTTTCTCGCGCAAGAGCGCACCCGGCCGGGCCGCCTGGGGAACCGATAGAGTCCGCGCATGGCTGTTCACCCCATCCGCGTCTACGGCGACCCCGTGCTGCACAACCCGACTCGACGGGTGGAGCGCTTCGACGACGAGCTGCGCGCTCTCGTCGAGGACATGTTCGAGACGATGGCCGCCGCGAACGGCGTGGGCCTGGCAGCCAACCAGATCGGCGTCGACCTGCGGTTGTTCGTCTACGACTGCCCGGACGACGAGGGCGTGCAGCACCGCGGTTCGGTGATCAACCCCGAGCTGACGACCTCGGAGATCCCGGAGACCATGCCCGATCCGGACGACGACTGGGAGGGCTGCCTGTCGGTCCCCGGCGAGTCGTACCCGACCGGCCGGGCGAGCTGGGCGAAGGTCACCGGGTCCGATGTGGACGGAAAGCCGGTGGAGGTCGAGGGAACCGGGTTCTTCGCGCGCTGCCTGCAGCACGAGACCGACCACCTCGACGGCTACGTCTACCTGGACCGGCTCACCGGCAGGCACGCCCGCGCGGCCAAGAAGATGATCAAGCGCAACGAGTGGGGAGTGCCCGGCCTGAGCTGGGACCCGGCCGAGATGGGCGACCCGTTCGCCGAGTGAGCCGGGTGCGGCCGGACGGATGAACCTGTTGTCATCGACCGCCGCATGCCCGTAGCCTCGGCCACGAACAAGTCAATCCGCGGGAGCTCGCACCAAGAGCGGGCTGAGAGGGCGACTGGAGAACTCCGGGGTCGCCGACCGCACGAACCTGACCGGGTAATGCCGGCGTAGGGAGTGGACGGCAATGGCCGACGTGTATCCGAACGCATCCGGAATCACCACGGGACCCATCGAGGGATCCCGAAAGGTCTTCAGCAGCACCGAAACCGGGCTGCGAGTGCCGTTCCGCCGCATCGAGCTGACCAACGGTGAGCACCTCGACGTCTACGACACGTCAGGGCCGTACACCGATGACAACGCCACCGTGGACGTCCACAGTGGACTACCTCGAACGCGAGCGGGATGGCAGGACGGACGAGAGCACAGCACCCAGCTGGGCTGGGCGAAGGCGGGCGCGATCACCCGCGAGATGGAGTTCATCGCGCACCGCGAAGGGGTTTCGCCGGAGTTCGTGCGCGATGAGGTCGCCTCGGGCCGCGCGGTGATCCCGGCGAACCGGTGCCACCCGGAGAGCGAGCCGATGATCATCGGCAAGAACTTCCTGGTCAAGGTCAACGCCAACATCGGCAACTCCGCGGTCACCTCCTCGATCGAGGAGGAGGTGGAGAAGATGGTGTGGGCGACGCGCTGGGGCGCCGACACCGTGATGGACCTGTCCACCGGCAAGCGCATCCACGAGACCCGCGAGCGCATCCTGCGCAACTCCCCCGTGCCGATCGGGACCGTGCCGATCTACCAGGCGCTGGAGAAGGTCGACGGCGATCCCGCCTCGCTGACCTGGGAGATCTACCGGGACACCGTGATCGAGCAGTGCGAGCAGGGCGTGGACTACATGACCGTGCACGCGGGCGTGCTGCTGCGCTACGTCCCGCTGACCGCCCAGCGCGTGACCGGGATCGTCTCGCGCGGCGGGTCGATCATGGCGGCCTGGTGCCTGGCGCACCACAAGGAGAGCTTCCTCTACACCCACTACAGCGAGCTGTGCGAGATCCTGCGCGCCTACGACGTGACGTTCTCGCTGGGCGACGGCCTGCGTCCGGGCTCGATCGCCGACGCCAACGACCGCGCCCAGTTCGCCGAGCTGGAGACCCTCGGCGAGCTCACCCACATCGCCCGCGAGCACGACGTGCAGGTGATGATCGAGGGTCCCGGCCACGTGCCGATGCACAAGATCGCGGAGAACGTGCGGCTGGAGGAGGAGCTGTGCGGTGAGGCGCCGTTCTACACGCTCGGACCGCTGACCACCGACATCGCACCGGCCTACGACCACATCACCTCCGGCATCGGCGCGGCGATGATCGCCCAGGCCGGCACCGCGATGCTCTGCTACGTCACCCCCAAGGAGCATCTCGGCCTGCCGAACCGGGACGACGTCAAGACGGGCGTGATCACCTACAAGATCGCCGCGCACGCCGCCGACCTGGCCAAGGGGCATCCCCGTGCCCAGGAGCGGGACGACGCGCTGTCCACCGCCCGCTTCGAGTTCCGCTGGACCGACCAGTTCAACCTGTCGCTGGACCCGGACACCGCACGCGCCTTCCACGACGAGACGCTGCCCGCGGAACCGGCGAAGACGGCCCACTTCTGCTCCATGTGCGGCCCGAAGTTCTGCTCGATGAAGATCACCCAGGACGTCCGCAAGTACGCCGAGGAGCACGGGCTGACCAGCGTCGAAGCCATCGAGGCCGGTATGGCGGAGAAGTCCGAGGAGTTCACCCGCACCGGCGGCGAGGTCTACCTGCCGCTCGCGGCCAAGGACTGACGCAGTGCTGGGGCGGCTCCACCGGGGCCGCCCCAGCGTCAGAACTCGTCGGTGGGGATGGTCAGGTCGAACGGCGCCGGCAGCTCGACCGGCTTTCCGAACGGAAAGAGCTCGCGCTTGCGGTAACTGCCGTCCTGCGGATCCGAGTGCAGGAAGACCGCCGGGCCGCCCTCAGCGAAGCGGTCGATCAACAAGTACAGCGGCACCTCTGCTTGTCCGTAGGCCCACAACTTCTCCTTGCGGTCGACATCGGCGTTGC
Organism: Saccharopolyspora karakumensis; assembly: GCF_004349225.1. Taxonomy (NCBI): domain Bacteria; kingdom Bacillati; phylum Actinomycetota; class Actinomycetes; order Pseudonocardiales; family Pseudonocardiaceae; genus Saccharopolyspora; species Saccharopolyspora karakumensis. Next base: position 53,822 of record NZ_SMLA01000015.1, on the reverse strand, counting down.
TCTTCCAGGTGATCTCCGCGACCAGCAACGCCGGTTCCACCGGCACAGGGCCGGGGTGTCATCACCCGGCAACTCACCGAACGGAATCACTGCGATGTCCGGAAGGAACAGGCACCACCGAAGCGGCATCGCCACTCCCGCAGTCTGAAAGACACCCCGTTCATCCGGTATGGACCGGTCCAGTGCTCGCTGCACACGAGCCGCGATTGCGTTATGCGGATAACCCGGCGGCGGGGACATGACGATGGTCTCCTCAACGATCTCCGCGCGCCAAGCCTCGTCCGGCAGGTCCAGGTGCTGCCAGGTCTGCACCAACTCGTCCCACGTCGAGTACGACGGTGCCGGAGCAGCATTCATAGCGCGACCACCTCCTGTGGTCATCACGCACAGCACTCACCGCCTCTGACGATCTTGCGATCTGCCTGGTCACGAGCCTATCCGGAAACCATCGAGGCGTCAGCGGCTACGCGGTTGAAGGGATCACGTGGCACGTAGCATTCGGGGAATGCACGACAGCACTGCTCCGCCCACCGCGCTGACCATCGCCGGATCGGATTCCGGCGGAAGTGCGGGCATGCACGCCGACCTGCGGACCTTCTTCGCCTGCGGGGTGCACGGCATGACCGCCGTGACTGCGGTGACCGTGCAGAACACCGTCGGCGTGACCGGGTTGGTCGAGATCCCGCCGGAGACGGTGGCCGCGCAGATCGACGCGGTGGCCTCCGACATCGGCGTCGGCGCGGCCAAGACCGGGGTGCTCGCCTCGGCCGCCACCATCGACGCGGTCCTGGACGCCTGCGACCGGCACGGGATCGGCCGCGGCGGCCGGACGCCGTTCGTGGTGGATCCGGTGGCCGCGTCGCGCAGCGGTGAACCGCTGCTGCGGACCGACGCGCTCGACGCGCTGCGCCACCGGGCGTTCCCCCGCGCCACGCTGGTCACCCCGAACCTCGACGAGGTGCGGCTGCTCACCGGCATCGACGCGCGCACCCGCGAGGACCTGCTGGACGCGGCCAAGGCGATCCACGCCTACGGGCCGGAGTGGGTGCTGATCAAGAGCGGTCACCTGCCCGACGACCCCGAGTGCGTCGACCTGCTCTTCAACGGCACGGAGTCCATCGAGCTGCCCGGCCCGCGCTACGCCACCGAGCACACCCACGGCGCGGGCGACGTGTTCGCCTCGGCGATCACCGCCGCGCTGGCCAAGGGCGCCTCGATGCCGGACGCGGTGCGCGGTGGCAAGCGGTTCGTCACCCGCAGCGTCGCCGACGCCTACCCGCTCGGCTCCGGCGTGGGACCGGTCTCGACCTTCTGGCGGATCAGCCCTCGCTCGTACTGACCAATCATTTGAGTGATTCTCGTCCGCATCCTGTAACCCGATAGGTGCTACTCGTCGACATATGTTGAAGAGGGGCGTAACTCCAGGCATGGAACCTGGAGGGCGCGGCGAGGGACGACAGGGGTTTGCGAGAGCGTGGCTAGAGCGGTGTTGACAAGGGCACGGGGATGGATGGCCACCGAGGCGGGTGCGCCGGATCCTCGGCAGCGCCAGTACGTGCTGCTGGTGGTGCTCGCCGTGATCGCCGGAACGTTCGCGGGCTGGTTCTTCGAGTTGCAGACCCCGGTGCTGCTGGGAGCGCTGACCACCGTGCTGGCGCTGACCGCCACCAGCGGTCAGGCGCTGCGCTCCGATCTGCGCCGGTTCATGTGGCTGACACCGGCGCTGGTGCTGATGATGGCCGTCGGCCCGATGCTGACCAAGGTCCCGGCGCTGGCCGGGCTCGCCGTCGCGGTGGTCGTGTTCGGCACCGGGATGCTGCCCGCGCTGGGTGAGCACTACCGCATCGGCGGGCAGATCTTCGCCGCCGCGACCCTGGTGACCACCACGACCGGCATCGGCAACGACCAGCCGTTCCTGGTCCTGCTGGCCTCGACGGTCGCCGGCGGGCTGTTCGCTCTGCTGCTGCGGGTGATCATCGGGGTCGGCGACCCCGGGCACGCGACCCGCGTCGCGGTGGCGCGGACGCTGCTGACACCCGGTCCCGGCGTGCTCGAATCAGCCGCCGCCGCGTGGCGCGCCGACGGCTCCAGCACCTGGCTCGGACAGGTGCTGGCCGGTTCGGCCCGGTTCCGCGCCGCCCGCGAGACGCTGCTCGCGCAGGCCCAGCAGAGCGACCGGATCGAGGCCGAACGGCTCCGCGAGATCGTCGCCGAGGCCGACCAGGTCGCCGCCGAGCTCGCCCGCGCGATCCGCTCCCGCGCCTGCACCGGCCTGCCGATGGCCGCCCGCCGCGACCCCGCCCAGGCCGTCATCGCCCGAGGCGGGCGGCAGGACATGCCCGACGCCGTCGCCGGCGTGAACCAGGGCCTGGACCGGATCCGCGCCGCCGTGGTCAACCGCGACGAGAGCCCGGTGCCGCCCGCCGAGGACGGCGCCCTGCGGGAGCGGCTGCTGGGCGCGGTGCGCGCGCACCTGTCGTTCCGGTCCTCGCTGTTCCGGCACGCGCTGCGCTGCACGCTGGCGGTCGCGGTCGGCATGGTGATCGTGCTGCTGCTGCGCGACCCGTCGGCGTCGAGCCTGCTGCTCGCGCTGTACGTGGTGCTCGCCCCGGCGGCGCGCGACAGCATGACCGGCGCGCTGGAACGCACCGGTGGCGCGGTGCTGGGCGTGACCGCCCTGGCCATCCTGATCACCCTGCTGCCGGGCGCCTACCTGCTGGTCCCGCTGGTCGTCGGCGGAATGCTGCTGAACATGCCGAGGCTGCGCGCCGAGTACCAGGTGGTGCTGGGCTGCCTGATCGTGATCACCGTGGTGGATCAGGCGATGGCGCTGGACCGCCCGCTGGTCAACGTCGGGATCAGCTTCGCCGCCAACACGGCGGTGGGTGCGGCGATCGCGCTGATCGTCGGCTACGTGAGCTACCTGGTGCTGCCGAGCAGCATCGTCCCGGACGTGCGCGGCGCGGTCCGCTCCACCGTCTGGTCGGTCTCGGAGCTGCTGCGCAGCGTCCGCGCCTCCGGCCAGGGCGCCGATCTCCCGAAGGCGCTGCAGGCCGCGAACGTGCTGGCGCTGCGCCGCACCCAGGACCTGCTGGGCATGCCCGCGCTGCTGGACGGCACCGGCGAGGAGACCGACGACAACCACGCCACCCGCGCCGCGGCGATCGCGCTCGACGCGCTCCGCCAGGACGTCGCCACGCTGGCCTTCCGCCCCGCCGAGGAGCGCAAGGTCGCGGTCCCGGCGCTGCGCGCGGTCGACGACCTGCTGGGCGGCAAGTCCACGGCGAAGATCCCCGACATCCCGGCGAGCGGCGCCCCGGCCTCGGAACTCCTGGCGAGCTCCCTGGTCGAGAACGCCCTGCACGCCCGCCAGGCCATCGACCGGACCTTCGGCTACGACAACCCCTGGAAGAGCTACACGATCAGCTTCGTCCGCCCCGAACGCCTCCACATCCGCTAGGCCGGGCCGTTCGGATGCCGCGCGAAGTTCGAGTCGGGACTTTCGCGCTCGAATTTCGCGCGAAACTCGAAAACGACCCCGGATTCGGCCCTTGACCTGGTGCGACACGCCCGGACGCGGGGAACGTCCGGGCGTCGCGCGACGTTGGAACGCTCCCCGCGTCCGGGTGTGCTGTCAGGGTGGGTGTTCGGGATATCAGCTCATCGGGGTGCCCGGGCTGGAGGCTTGGGCCCAGAAGCGCTGGGGGATCCGGCCCGCTTGCGAGGCGAGGCGGCCCGCTTCGACGGCGCTGCGCATGGCCGTGGCCATGCGCTCCGGGTCCTGAGCGCGGGTGACGGCGGTGGCCAGCAGGACCGCCGAGCAGCCGAGCTCCATCGCCAGGGCCGCGTCCGAGGCCGTGCCGATGCCCGCGTCGAGGACGATCGGGACGGTGGCGCGGGAGACGATCATCTCGATGTTGTGCGGGTTGCGGATGCCCAGTCCGGTGCCGATCGGCGAGCCCAGCGGCATGACCGCCGCGCAGCCGACCTCCTCCAGCTTCAGCGCCAGGACCGGGTCGTCGTTGGTGTAGGCGAGGACGACGAAACCCTGGTCCACCAGCTGCTCCGCCGCGTCCAGGAGCTCGATCGGGTCGGGCAGGAGGGTGTCCTCGTCGGCCACCACCTCCAGCTTGACCCAGTTGGTCTCGAGGGCTTCGCGGGCGAGCTGCGCGGTGAGCACCGCTTCGGCGGCGGTGCGGCAGCCCGCCGTGTTGGGCAGCGCCTCGATGCCGAGCTTGCGCAGCAGGTCGAGGACACCGGTGCCGCCACCGGCGTCGGCGCGGCGCATCGCGACGGTCGTCAGCTCGGTTCCGGAGGCGATCAGCGCGCGCTCCAGCACGGCGAGGTTGTTCGCCCCGCCGGTCCCGGTGATCAGGCGCGAACCGAACTCGCGGCCGGCGATCAGCAATGGGTCGTCCACGGTCACCCTCCTTGCACTGCGGTGAGGACTTCGATGGTGGCGTCGGCGTGCAGCGCCGTGGTGGGCCACGACGCGCGCGGCACCACCGCGCCGTCCAGCGCCACGGCCACGCCTCGTTCCGGGACGCCGAAGTCGTCCAGCACGGACGCGAGGGTGGCGCCGGTGGCGACCTCCCGCGCGTCGCCGTTGATCACGACGTTCACTGCTGCCCTCCCAAACGGCTCGGATCGGTGGCCTTGATCAGCGGTTCCGGCTCTTCGCCGCGCAGCAGCGCCAGCACGGCGTCGACGGTGACCGGCGTGAGCAGGAACCCGCCCCGGTGATGTCCGGTGGCGGCGAGCACTCCCGGCTCCAGCCAGCCGATCACCGGCAGGTTGTCGGTGGTGCTCGGGCGCAGCCCGGCAGTGGCCTCGACCAGCGCGTACTCGGCGATGCCCGGCATCACGATCTCGGCGTCGGCGAGCAGGTCGCGGACGCCGCCGACGGTGACCTCGGTGTCGAAGCCGACCTCGTGCTGGGTGGCACCGAGCACCACTCCCCCGTCGTCGCGCGGCACCAGGTAGCAGGGCCTGCCGCGCACCGGACCGCGCACGGTGCGGGTCGGCGGTGGCAGCGCGGTGGCTCGTCGCCGCAGCCGCAGGATCTCGCCCTTGACCGGGCGGATCCGGTCGGCGAGCGCCGGGTGCAGCGAACCCGAGTGCGCGCCTGCGGAGATCACCGCGACATCGCACTCCACAGTGGACTCGGCGAGCTCGACCGCGCCCGGCCGGACCGCCTCGGCGCGTTCGGCGACGAACTGCACGCCCGCGGCTTCCGCTGCTGCGCGCAGCGCGGTCAGCGCGAGCCGGTTGTCCACCGCGAGATCACCCGGCACCTCCAGGCCACCGCGCACCGCGGGGCCCAGCGAGGGCTCGCGCCTGCGCAGCTCGCGTCCCGTCAGCCGGGTCACGCTGCGGCCCAGCCCGGCCAGGTACCCGGCGACGTTGTCGAGCTCTTCGCGGTCAGCACCGTCGACGCCGAACATCAGCGTGCCCTCGGTGCGCAACCCGGACGGCAGCCCGGCCGCGCGGCTGAGCTCGTGAGCGAAGTCCGGCCAGCGGTTCAGCGACGTCGAGCCCAGTTCGAGCAGTTCTTCCTCGCCGGGCCACGCCTCGGCGAGAGGCGCGAGCATCCCGCCCGCGACGTACGAGGCACCTGAGGCGGGGGCCGGGTCGACCAGGCTCACCCGGTTGCCGGCCGCAGCGGCGCGCCAGGCCACCGACAGGCCGACGACTCCGCCGCCCACCACCACGACATGATCGGTTCGTTTCTCAGACAACTCCACGCTCCCTGCGCCGGCATGACCCGGATCAGGTTCGACGGTCGGAGCCCTGCGCTCCCTCTCAGCCCGGTCCGCCGGGCTCCCGTGCTCACCACCGTCCACCGTACCCGTCAACAGATCGCGACGTCAGCGCCTGGTCCGGAGGATCTGCTGAGGAAGACCGCGGAGCCGCTGCTTCAGGTGTGGGACTCAGCCGGCACCGCCGCGGGTTCTCCAGCGGTTTCGTGGCGAGCACGCCGGGACGCCGTGCATTGGACATACATCAGGAGCGGCGCACGGAGTCCACGGAACCGCTCAGGTTCCGCTACCCGCACCGCAAAGCAAAGCATCCACGAAACAGGCTTTAGGCTGGGGACATGCCTGGATTGGACGGCTTCGGGATTCGCGCGCGCCTCGCCGAGGCGAAGTTGTACCTGTGCACCGACGCTCGCAGCGAGCGAGGTGACCTCGCGGAGTTCGCCGACGCCGCGCTCGCCGGTGGTGTCGACATCATCCAGCTGCGCGACAAGGGCACGGGCGGTGCTCCGCTGGAGGCCCGCCACGAGCTCGCCGCGCTGGAGGTGCTGGCCGAGGCCTGCGTGCGGCACGGCGCTCTGCTGGCGGTCAACGACCGCGCGGACGTCGCGATGGCCGCCGAGGCCGACGTGCTGCACCTGGGCCAGGACGACCTGCCGGTGGACATCGCCCGCCGGATCGTCGGCGACCAGGTGGTGATCGGCCGCTCCACGCACGACATCGCCCAGGCCGACGCGGCGGCGACCGAGCCGGGCGTGGACTACTTCTGCACCGGGCCGGTGTGGACGACTCCGACCAAGCCCGGCCGTCCGGCCGCGGGCATCGACCTGGTCCGGCACACCGCCGAGCACCGGGGGCACGGCCGTCCGTGGTTCGCCATCGGCGGCATCGGACCCGAGAACCTCGACGAGGCGATCGAGTCGGGTGCCGAGCGCATCGTGGTGGTCCGCGCGATCACCGCCGCCGACGACCCGGAAGCCGCCGCCCGCGACCTGCGGGCACGGCTCCCCTGACCTGACGACGAGCGACCCCGGGACCGAAGATCCCGGGGGTCGTCGTGCGCGAACGCGGGTGTCAGCGGGAGCCGCTGTCACCGATCACTGGGTCAGCAGGGAGACGCCGTAGGCCGACAGGGCCTCGTTGACCGGCTGGAAGTAGGTCGTGCCACCGCTGGTGCAGTCGCCCGAACCACCCGAGGTCATGCCCTGGGCCTGGTCGCCCGAGATGAACGAGCCACCGGAGTCGCCCGGCTCGGCGCAGACGTCGGTGCGGGTCAGGCCCTCGACGGTGCCCTGCTCGTACTGCACGGACTGGTTCTTGGCCTCCAGCGCGCCGCAGTGCCAGCCGGTGGTGGAACCGGAGCGGCAGATCGACGCGCCCTCCGAGGCCTCCGTGGATCCGGCCACGGCGACCGTGCCGCCGCTGTAGTCGTTCACCGCGGCCTGCGGGCTGTCGTCGGTGCCGACGGAGATGAAGGAGTGGTCATCACCGGGGAAGGACGAGCCCTCGAAGGTGCCGCTGGGCTCGGTGGTGGTGTCGCCCGTCCCGCCGCAGTGGCCGGCGGAGACGAACCCGCCCTCCACGGCGAAACCGACGGAGCAGCGAGCGCCGCTGCCGATGTAGTAGGCGTTGCCGCCGACGACGTCCATCAGCGTCCGGGGCTGCTCCTGCGACTCGACGACCTTCACCGCCTCGGCGGGCACGCCCGCGGCCTGCGCGAACTGCGCGGCCTCGGCGGCGGCACCCGGCTTGACGGTGACGACGACGGCGTTCTGCTTGTTGCTCGCGTACCAGCCGGTGACGCTCTTCGGCGCCTGCGCCTTGCCGGCGTTGAGGCCGTCGACGACCCCGTTGAGCTGCTTGGTGCTGAAGGCGACCTGGCGGACCTCGGCACCCGCGGCGCGGACCTGCTCGGAGCGGGCCGCGTCGGTCACGCCGACCACGAGCTTGCCCGTGGCGGAGTCGAAGTAGGCGCCGCCGAAGGAGTCGGCTAAAGCGTCGCGCAGGGTGCTCTCGGTGCGCTGAGCGGCGGACTCGAGCTGGAGCCGGTCGAGGGCCTGCTCCTTGGTGAGGCCGAGGTCGCGCTGCATCGCGTCGAGCAGCGTGCCCGCCACCGGGACGGCGGTGGGTGCGGTGGCGGTGGCCGGCATGGTCAGCGCGGCGACCGTGCCCGCGGTGACCAGAACGGTCCCGGCAATGCGAGCCGCGAGTCTACGTTTCATCTCGTGTCTCCCTTGTCATGACCTGATCTCTCAAGGCCCCGTCGCCGGTCCAGTATCAGATTTCCTCAGGGGAATCACATCCAGCTTTTAGCGCAATGTGCGCAAAACAACTCCGATTGATTTTCGATCAACCTCGGAATGAGGTGCATTTCACCGTTTTTCGCATTTATCGGAGCGGCACTCCCGGAGCGACCGACTCGGGTGTGGGTTCGGTGGTCGATGATTGCGTTGCGGGCGAACCGGTTTCGCTCGGATGCTGCGTCGGCGGCTGCGTCGGCGGCACGCTCGGGGCGGGTTTCTGCGAGCTGGCCGGCGGAGCGGATGGTTCCGGCGACGGCGTCTCGCTGGTCGGCACCGGTTCGCTGGTCGTGGGCTCGACGGGCTCGGCTCTGACCGGAGCCCGCGGCGCGGGCTGGAGCACCCGGCCGAGCGTCGTGCCGTCACCGCCCGACAGCGGGCGGCCGGTGAGGCCCTCGAACCCGGTCACCAGCAGCATGCTCACCGCGAACACCGCCGCGCACGTCGCACCGACCAGGGTCCAGCGCCCCCACCTGCGGCGGGGCACCGGCGGGGAGAGCACGGTCCGGGTGCCGGAACGCTCGGCGGCGGGCTCCTCGACGGCTTCCCCGCCCGGCCACTGCAAGCCCGTGACCTGGATCTTCCGGGTCGCTTCCTCGGCCCCCGAGACCTGGGTGGACTGGGTCCTGCGCTGCCGCAGCACCGAGGCCCGCGCGGCGGCGACCACCGCCTTCTCCCGGGTCTTCTCGATCGACCGCTGGTAGAGCGCGCCGCCGATCGTGATGATCACGCTGGTCAGACCCGCGCCCACGACGGTTCCCGCGACGCCGAGCCGGGAGCCCAGGAAGGCCGCCGTCACCGACGCCAGCGCCGCGCCACCGACCTGCGCCGGCGACACCTGCGTCTTCTTCTCGCTCTGCTTCTCCGGCTGATCTTCAGCCGAATCCGCTCCGCCCCTCGCCATTTCCCTCACACACGCAATTGGAGTCGCACATCTGCATCACCAACGCGCGTGCCGGGACGTATTCTCCGCCTCGGCCGCTTTCGTGAGGACTCCCACGACGTGTAACGAAAAGCGGTGTCACTGCGCGAAAACGCGATTGCGCACCGTTATGGGATCAGGCCGGCGGGTTGAGCCGCGCGACGAACTTGTACCGGTCACCGCGGTAGATGGAGCGGACCCATTCGACCGGGCGACCCTCGGTGTCGAACGAGTGCCGGGACAGCAGCAGCATCGGCAGGCCGACGTCGGAGCCGAGCAGTTCGGCCTCCTCCGGGCTGGCGAGTGCGGTCTCGATGGTCTCCTCGGCGTGCCCGAGCTCGACCTCGAAGGTCTCCCGCAGCACCTGGTAGAGCGACCCGCCGGACTCCAGCTTCGCGGTCAGGCCGCGGAAGCGGGCCAGCGGCAGGTGCGTGGTCTCTATGGCCATCGGTTCGGCGTCGGCCAGCCGCAGCCTGCGCAGCCGCAGCACGGCGGAACCGGCCTTGGTTCCCAGCAGGACGGCGAGCTCCTCGTCGGCGGCCTCCTCGACGACCTCCAGCAGCCGGGAGGTCGGCTGCCTGCCCTGGGCGCGCATGTCCTCGGTGTAGGAGGACAGCTGGAGCCGCTGGGCGACCTTGGGCTTGGCGGCGAAGGTGCCCTTGCCCTGCACGCGCAGCAGCCGGCCTTCGACGGTCAGCTCGGCCAGCGCCTGGCGGACGGTGGTGCGCGAGACGTCGAACTCGGAGGCCAGCGAGCGCTCGGTCGGAATCGGCGAACCGGGCGGCATCGACCTGAGCAGGTCGAGCAGGTGCTGCTTGAGCCCCCAGTACTTCGGTTCCCGTGGTGCGCGGCCCTGCGAATCCGCCCCGCCGGACACGGTCGTGTCGAGCATCGTTCCTCCTACCCGCCGCAGCCTGACCTCCGAGCATGCCCGACCGCGCGGCCCCGCGAAACGCGTCTCCGGCAGATCGTTCGCACTGATCAATTCAGACTTTGGTGTGCGTGCACACTAACGCCAATTCCTGTTGACAATGAGTGTCGCTCACCACAATCCGCGATGCCCCGGCGGCCGTGGTGAAGCCGACCATCGGACGAACGAGGGTGCTCTCCGGTTCCGGACCGGGTAGAATTGGTCTGGACCTTATGGAAGGGATGGGCCGAGATGTCCGCCACCCCCGGCACCCACATGAAGTACGAGATCGACCAGCAGCCCGCGATCTTCGCGGACCTGCTGGCCGCGCAGGAGCAGTTCGCCGAGGTCGCGGCGGTCGTCGCCGAACGCCGCCCGCGGTTCGCGCTGCTCGCGGCGCGCGGCTCCAGCGACCACGCCGCGCTGTACGCGAAGTACCTGATCGAGGTGCTCCTGCAACTGCCCGTCGGCCTGACCTCACCCTCGACCACCACGCTCTACGGCGCACGACCGGACCTCACCGACGTGCTGCTGCTGACCGTCAGCCAGAGCGGCGGCTCGCCCGACCTGGTCGCGGTCACCGAGTCCGGCCGGGCCGGCGGGGCGCTCACCGTCGCGGTCACCAACACCACCGATTCCCCGCTCGCCTCGGCCGCCGAGCTGTCGCTGAACATCCGCGCCGGCGCGGAGCAGGCGGTCGCCGCCACCAAGACCTACAGCGCCACGCTGCTGGCGTTGTACCTGCTCATCGATGCCATTCGCGGTGGGGACGCCGCCCTGGCCCGAACCCTCCCGGACCTCGCGGCCGGCACGCTCGCCGACGCGGCCGACCCGGTCGAGGAGGCCGTGCAGCGGTACCGCTTCGCCGGCCGGATGGTCACCACCGGCCGCGGGTACTCGCTGGCGACCGCGCACGAGACCGCGCTGAAGCTGGCCGAGACCAGCTACCTGTCGGCCCGCTCCTACAGCGGCGCGGACCTGCTGCACGGACCGGTCGCCGCCATCGACGCCGAGACCGCGGTGCTCGCGCTGTGCAGCGCGGGCCTGGGCGGCGAGTCGACGCGCGAGGTCGTCGAGGCCGTGCACCAGCGCGGCGCCGACATCTGCGCGATCGGCTCGGCGGCGGCGAAAACCCCGGCCGCGCACCGGATCCCGGTTCCGGAGTCGGCCGAGGAGGTCGCTCCGATCCTGGAGATCCTGCCCGCCCAGCAACTGGCCCTGGGCCTGGCGCTCGCCAGGGGCATCGACCCCGACAACCCCCGCGGCCTGCAGAAGGTCACCAAGACGACGTGACCCCAGGAGTTCAGAGGTTGTAGATCTCGCGGGCGGTGGTGTCGAAGACCGCCGCCCGCTCCGCATCGCTGAGCCCGGCGGTGAGGTCCTTGGCCACGCCGAGGACCTCGGCGTAGGAGGCGGCGAGCAGGCAGACCGGCCAGTCGGAGCCGAACATGATCCGGCTCGGCCCGAACGCCTCCAGCACCACCTCGGCGTAGGCCCGCAGCCGGGACGGGTCCGGCTGCGCCGCCCAATCGTCCTGGGTGACCAGGCCGGAGAGCTTGCAGACGACGTTCGGGTGCGCGGCGAGCACGCGGATCCGGCTCGCCCACGGTTCGAGCTCCCCGGCGGCCACGTCGGGTTTCGCGCAGTGGTCGAGCACGAACGTCATCTGCGGGAACTGCCCGGCGGCCTTGATCGCGGCGGGCAGCTGGTGCGGGCGGACGAGCAGCTCGAAGAGCAGCCCGGAGTCCTCCACCGCGCCGAGCCCGGCCAGCACGTCAGGCCTGATCAGCCAGTCCGGGTCGGGCTCGTCCTCGACCTGGTGCCGGATGCCGCGCAACCAGCCGCCGGAGGGGTGGGTCTGCAACCGGCCGATCCGCTCGCGGGCGTCCTTGGCGGTGAGGTCGACCCAGCCGACGACCGCGGCCACCCGGTCGACGGTCTCGGCCAGCACCAGCATCTCGGGGGTCTCGTCCGGATCGGCGACCGTCTGCACCAGCACGGTCGCGTCCACCGAGGTCCCCCGCATCGCGGCCTGCAGGTCAGCCGGTCGGAAGTCGCAGCGCAGCGAATCCATCTCCGGGCCGGTCATCCAAGGCTGGTCGCGGACGTCGAGATCCCACAGGTGATGGTGGGTGTCCACGGTCATCGAGCGCCTCCGCGAATGTCCACATCAGACTGAACGCGGCAGGCGCTCGTACAGGCGTCGCCCATGTTTTCTCTTCTCCCCGACGGATGAAACGACCTGTCGATGTATATCGGCTCACCGCGTCGGAGACCAGGGCTCGAATTGGCCACTTCCCGTCGCGGCGCCCGCTGATCGCGCCGCGCGAGAGTACAAAGAGCGCATGCACGGTGATGACACGGCCCTCGTCCTCGGTCTGGATGTCGGCGGCACCAGCAGCCGCGCGCTGGTCAGCGACCTGACCGGCCGGGTGCTGGGCACCGGTGACGCGGCGGGCGGCAACCCGAACTCGCACCCCGCGCCCGACGCGGTCGCGCAGATGGCCGGCGCCGCCCGCGACGCGCTGGGTGACAACGACCCGGCTGCGGTGCGCGGATGCGTGCTCGGCATGGCCGGGGTGAGCAAGATGGCCGATCCCGCGTTCGGCGAGTTCTTCCGCAGCGAGTGGGCCCGGCTCGGGTTGGGCTGCGAGACCACGCCGGTCAGCGACGGCGTGGTCGCCTTCGCCGCGGGGACTCCGGAACCGACGGGCACGGTGCTCATCGCCGGCACCGGCGCGGTCGCCGAGCGGGTCGAGGACCACCGCACGGCGGCCACCATCGGCGGCTGGGGCTGGCTGCTGGGCGACGAGGGTTCGGCCTACTGGCTGGGCCGCGAAGCCGTGCGCGCCACCCTGCGCGCGCTGGAGCGCGGCGCCCCGGTGGAGGGCCTGGTCGAGGCGGTGTGCGGACACCTCGGCGTCGCTCCGGAGCGCAAGGCGGTGATCACGGCGGCCAACGCGAGCAAGCCGATCCACCTCGCCGAGCTCGCACCGCTGGTCACGGGTGCGGAGGACGACGCGGCCGAGGACATCGTGCACCGCGCCGCCGTCCTGCTGGCCGACACCGCGGCGACCGCCCGGCCGGATCAGCACTCCCCGGTCGTCCTGGCCGGTGGTCTCCTCCACCCGGACAACCGCATCGGCCAAGCCCTGCGCGCCGAGCTCGAAGCCCGCTCCTGGCCGGAACCCCGCACGGCAGGCTCCGGCGCAGCAGCCGCGGCGTGGCTAGCCGCCCTGCCCCTCACCCAAGACCCGAACTCCCTGCACAAAACCCTCCTCCCCTGACCCCACCGGACTCCCGCTGAGATCAGGGCCCCGACTTCCACTGAAATCCGAGCCCACACTGAACTCCGGTCCCCGACTTCCACTGAAATCGGGGACCGGAAATCGGGTCAGGAGAGGCCGACCTCGGTGAGGGCGTTGCGGATGACCTGGAGTTCGGACTCGTCCGCCTCGACCAGGGGGAGCCGGGGTGCTCCGACCTCGTGGCCGAGGAGGTTGAGGGCCGCCTTGACCGGGATGGGGTTGGTGGTGACGCCCAACGCCGAGTAGAGGGGCTTGAGGGAGGCGTCGATCTCGGCCCTGCGGGTCGGATCGGTGACCATCTGCTTCATCCGGGGGCCGACCAAGTGGCTGGCGACGAGGATGCCGCCCACGGCTCCCAGGTCCAGTGCCTGCGCGAAGCCGTCGTCGTTGCCCGCGTAGAGGCCGAGGCCGTCGACCTGCGCCAGGGCGTCGTTGTCGGCCTGCTTGACGTAGTCGAGGTTGTCGATCTGGCCGAGCTCGGCGAGCAGGTCGTTGTCGAGCGACAGGCCGATCCGCGACGGGACGTTGTAGAGCACCACCGGCTTGTCGGTGGCCTTGCCGATCTCGGTGAAGTGCCGGACGAGCCCGCGCCGGTTGGGCTTGTTGTAGTACGGGGTCACCGACAGGATGCCGTCGGCGCCGATCTCGGTGACCCGCTCGGTCATCCAGCAGGCGTGCGCGGTGTTGTTGGAGCCCGTGGAGGCGATCACCGTGACGCCTTCGGGACGCTCACCGACGGCCAGCTCCACCAGCCGCAGGTGCTCGGCGTCCGACAGCGTCGGCGCCTCGCCGGTGGTGCCGCACACCACGACGCCGTCGGAGCCGTTGGCCAGCAGGTGCCGGAACAGGTTCAGGAACGCTTCTTCGTCGACCTTCTGCCGGTCGTCGAACGGGGTCACGATCGCGGTGATCACGCTGCCGAGAGACATGAGCGCATTGTGCGCCCGCGTCCCGGAGGTGTCACATCGCGGGCTCCCTCGGATGACGCATGCCCGGGTGGTCGTCGGGCAGCGAGCGGCGCAGCACCCACCAGCTCGCCGCGATGCACACCGCCACCAGCGGCCAGGTCAGCACGACCTGCGCGATGGTCAGCGCGCCGGTGGCCCCGACCAGCCACAGCGGGATGAACACGACCAGCCGCACCACGTACTGGCCGACCCACACCCAGCTGGCCCGGCTGTAGGCGCGCATCAGATCCGGGTCGCGCCGCCACTTGCGGCCCTGCCGCAATGCGACGCCGACGACCACGCCCAGCAGCGGCCAGCGGATCGCGATGCTGGTCATCCAGGCCAGCGCGCTCAGCGCGTTGCTTGCGAGGCGGGGCAGGAAGAAGTCCGCGGCGTCGCCGGTGCGGATCGCGATGAGCGCACCGAGCATCACCGCCAGCAAGCTGATCAGGACCGCGAGCGGGCGAGCGCCCTTGCGGAGCCGGCAACCGCCGAGGACGGCACCGACCACCACGGCCGCCGCGCTGCCGATCACGATCGACTCGCCGCCGAAGAACCAGCCGGCGCCGAAGGCGACCGGCGGCAGGCTCGCGTCGATCGCGCTGCTGCGCCCGCCGAGCAACCGCATGAACGAGTCGCGATCGTCCCGGCCCGTGTCCGTCTGCCCCTGCGTCACGACACTAAGCCTGCCCTAACTTTCACGGCGGGCCAAACCCCGGCCTCGTGGACCGGGCTCTCCCCGCGAAACGGTCACCCCACCTCTACCCGAGGCGGCGGGCTCGTTCCACCAGGGTCGCGATCTCCGCGGCGATCGTCGGCTTGTCGGCGGGCTGGCAGGCCACGGCGTCCTGGCCGCCGACCCGCTCGCCCCGCATCGCGTAGCGGCCTTGGTCGGTGTCGAACCAGATGAGGTTGGGCACCCGCGTTCGCCGGGCACCGGCGACGACGAAGTGCCCGAAGCGGAACTTCGGCCTCGACGTCACCGCGCGCAGCTCGGGCAGGCCCTCGATGTCGGCGTCGGCGGGCATGCCGCCGCGCCGGTCGGCGACCGCGCGCAGCGCGGGACCCGCGCCGACCGGGGCGTCCGGCAGCAGGTCGGCGGCGATGCGCGGCAGGTCGCTCGGCGGCAGGAAGGTCATCCGCATGCCCCGGCCGTCGAAGATGCCGAGCACGCCGACCTCGCCGGTGGCCACCACGCGGGCCGCGAGCCGGTGACCGGCGCGGACGTCGAGCAGCCCGGCCGCGGCGATCGACACCTCAGAGCTGCACAGCAGGTACAGCGCGTCCTCGACCTCGGGTTCCGGGCGCCCGTTGCGGGCGAGCCCCGCCGACTCCAGCTCCTGCCACACCCGCTGGGCGACGACGTTGCGGTCCTCCGGGAGCTCCGCGATGCGCGGCAGCTCGAACGGGTACTGCCGAACGGTGAGGTTCAGCTGCTCACCGAGCAGATCGACCGCGGGGGCCGACAAGGTGATCGTCTCAACCATCACAGCTCACATTTCGCGTCAGCGGTAGCCAGTGTTATCAGTGCGCCCCGGTGCGACCGGCCCGAAGGCCGGTCCGCCAGGGGTTTCGCCGCGTCAGAAGTCCCGGAAGCTCGCCGGCGACTCGCCGAGCACCGGCGGTGCCACGAGCCGACCGCCGTCATCGTCGTCCCACAGCTCGTCGGCTTCGATGAGGAACTGCGGCACGGCACCGCTGCCGGTCTCGCCCGGCTTGTAGCCGGAACCGGCGCGCAGGTCGTCGCCACCCTCGCGGCGCTCCTCCTTGAAGTCGTCGGCCGACCACGAGGTGTTGCGCCCGTACCCGGCGCGACCCGTGCCGTTCGACCAGGCACCGGCCGAACCCATGGGGCCGAACCCGCCGTCGGCGCGTTCGTTGATCTTCGGCGTGCGCAGCGTCCTGCTCTTCGGACGCTGCTGATCCTGCTGCTGGGGCGGTTCCGCCTGGTGCTGCTCCGGCGGGCGCGGGGGCTCCGGCCGGCGCGGCGGTTGCTGCGCGACCGGCTGCTCCGCCTGCTGCGGAGCCGGCGGAGGCCCCGGACGCGGCGGCGGTGCCGTCGGCGGCGGACCCTGCGGACCCGGCGGACCCGGCGGGCGCTGCGGACCGCCGTTCGGCGGCGAGGGCGTTCCCGCAGGTGGCGAGGGGTGCTGCGGAGGCGGAGGTCCGGCCGGGGCCTGGTGCCCCGGCGGCGGGCCCTGCTGCGGCATCGGACCGCTCGGCGGACCCGGCGGCGGACCCTGCGGACGCGGGCCGGCCGGGGGCATCCCCGCGGGCGGGCTCGGTGGCGGGCCGTCCGGGCGCTGGGCGGTGTCCGGGCGCGGCGGTAACGACGCCTGCTCGGCGAAGGGCGATTCCGGCGGCTCGGACATCGGCGGCTCGGGGCGCGGGGGCTGAGCCATCGGCGGTTCGGACCTCGACGGCTCTGCCATCGGCGGCTCTGCCATCGGCGGATCGGGCACGGGTGGCTGGGCCATCGGCGGGTGGGGCGGTCGCGGCGCCTCCACCGGTGGCGGTGCGTCGGAGAGCTGCGGAACCGGGCCGCTCGGCGGACCGTCGACCAGCGGGCCGCGCAGGACTCCGTCGCGCACCTGCGGCTGCGGACCGCTGTCCGGAGCCGGATTCGGCGCGGGGCGCGGGTTTTCGGCGGGCGGGAGCAGCGAACCGCTCAGGCTCGCGCTCTCCGGCCGGCCGTGGCGCGGTTCGTCGGGCTCCAGGGACCCGGACATCTCGGCCGGGCGCGCCGGAGCGCCACCGAGATCGCCCGACAGCGACGGCAGACCGCCGGTGGACGGGCGCGAGGGTTCGGTGACGGGCCTGCCGGCCGGTCCCGATCCGCGCTGCTCCTGCTCGAAGCGGTCGGGAAGTTGTTCCGCCCGCTGCCAGAAGGCGAACGGGTGCGGTTCGGCGGCGAGCGCGGCCAGTTCGGCGCGCACGTCGAAGTGCCCCGGGCGCTGCGCGGGCGGAGCCGGGCGCGCGGGAGGTGCGGTCGGCGCGGGCGGCGGGCCTCCGGGTCCGGCGTCGCTCAGCGAACCCCGCAACGGCGGGTCCGCTCGGCGCCTGCCTCCCTGTTCCGGAGCTCGCCGGTTCGGTGCCTCGAAGCCCGCCGGCCCCGGCGCGGACGCCGGATTCTGCGGTGCCGTCACGATTCCCCCAGATCTGCAGGACGGTTGCGGAGACCGACGATCAGAGTCGCGGTCCTCGTGGAATCGACGCAATGCCCCATGTCGTCGTTCCCCATCAACCGAACACGACGAGCAGCGCGCGAAACACCCGCTCCGGCGTCCTGCGAGCGGACGCGCGTCGAGCTGTGACCTGCAGCGATCGCGTCATCGTGAGCCCCCTTGTCACTTCTGTTACCGCCGAAGGACATTAGCAGCTGGCGTTCACCCGTATCGGTGTTTCCCGCCAAGATCCACCTTCTCGGCCCGTGACGGGCGGATGCACCGCACATCAAGGAAGAACATCGATTCGGCAAAGTCAACAGACCAATCGGACATATTTTCTAGACTGTCCAGTGCCGTTTGTCACTTGGCGGGAACCTTCGGTGGCGTAGGTGCGTGCCCGAGGGCCAGTGTTGATTTCGCACCACCACGGGCGTGCGGGGATGAGCAGGAGGGACGAGTCGAAATGGGAACGGGGCGCTGGGACAGCTTCGTCGCGCTGGGAGACAGCTTCACCGAAGGTCTGGCTGATGCCACTGCCGAGACCGACGTCTACCGGGGGTGGGCGGACCGGTTGGCGCTGCACATCGCCGAGCACAACCCGGATCTGCGCTACGCCAACCTGGCGGTGCGCGGGAAGCTGATCCGCCAGATCGTCACCGACCAGGTGCCGCAGGCCATCGAGCTCAAGCCGTCGCTGGTCGCGCTGACCGCGGGCGGCAACGACATCATCCGGCCGGGCAGCGACCCCGACCTGGTGGCGGAGCTGTTCGACGACGCCGTGAGCCGCATCCGCGCGACCGGGGCCGACGTGCTGATCGGCACGGGGTTCGACACCGCGCGCACCCCGGTGCTCAAGCACGTGCGGGGCAAGGTCGGCACCTACAACTCGCACCTGCGCTCGATCGCCGACGCGCACGGCTGCTACGTGATGGACCTGTGGTCGATGCGGGTCCTGCAGGACCCCCGCGCGTGGTGCGAGGACCGGCTGCACCTGTCCGCCGACGGCCACCGCCGGGTCGCGCTGCGCGCCTGCGACACCCTCGGCCTGCCCACGTCGGAGGCCTGGAACGAGCCCTGGCCGGACCTCGACGAGCGCAGCTGGCAGGAGCAGGCCGCCGAGGACATCAGGTGGGCCCGCGAGTACCTGGCTCCCTGGATCAGCCGCCGCCTCCGAGGAGTCTCCAGCGGAGACGGCCGCACGGCCAAACGCCCCTGCCTCGAAAAGCTCCCGACCAACTGCGCCTGAGAACAACACGAAAGACCGTCAGGCAAGCGGCGAAGCCGCTTTCTCAGTACCCCACCAGAGCAACTCGCACCGCCGGGGTTCTGAGCGGCTTCGTGGCGAGCACGCCGCGACGCCGCCGTGCATTGGCCATACATCAGGAGTGGCGCGCGGAGTCCACGGAGCCGCTCAGGTTCCCCCACCCGCACCGCCAAGCAGAAGGACCACAACCCCGGAACAAGAACAAAAAAACAGGCGCTCGGGCGGCTCCCCCGAACCGTCCGAGCGCCTGCACACCCCCACACCCGGGAGCCCCGGATGCCCTGAACCCCCTCGTGGTCGTCCCGACCGCGTACGGCCGGGACGACCGGGGCGACAATCCCCCCTAGGACTTCCCCCAGAGCCGCCCTCGTGCGGATCAAGCACGGATTGATCCGCACGATCAAGTTCGCAGCCGGGACTACACGCCCGCTAAACGCGGACTAAACGCCCTGTCCAGCGATCTCGTCGAGGCGCTGGCGGACCTCTCTGACCTTGGGAGATCCCTCCATCTCGAAGATCGCGAGGGCGGTCTCCCAGCGGGTGCGCGCGACCGGGATCTCGCCGCGCAGCCTCGCGGCGTCGCCGAGCCCCAGGTTGGCCGAACCCTGGCGCACCGCCGAGCCGCACTGGCGGGCGACGTCGAGGGCTTCGTGGTGGAAGCGCTCGCCGTCGTCGAACCTGCCGAGTTCGATGCTGACCTCGCCGCAGTTGTTGAGCACCATGGCCAGGGTTTCCAGGTCGTCGGCCTCGCGGTAGAGGTCCTCGGCCTCGCGCAGGTACCGCAGCGCGGCTTCCAGCTCGCCGTTGACCTGCTCGACCATCGCGAGGTTGTTCAGCGCGCCCGCCACGAAGTAGCGGTCGCCGAGCGAGCGGTAGACCTTGAGCGCGTCCTTGGAGTGCACCTTGGCCTCTTCGTAGCGGCGCAGCCGGAACAGCACGCTGGAGAGGTTGACCTGCGTCATCGCCAGCCGCTCGGAATCCCCCGTCTGCACGGCGACCCGGTAGGACTCCTCGTAGTGCGCCAGGGCCTCGTCGAGGTTGCCGGATCGGGCGCAGGCCACGCCGAGACCGGCGGACATGAGCACCTTGCCGACGGGATCGCCGACGGCGCGGGCGGAATCGGCGCCGTCGGAGTAGACGCGCATCCAGTCCTCCCACGGGCAGCGGATCATCAGGTAGTTGAACTGCAGGCGGGCCAGCGGCCAGGCCAGGTCGTGCAGCCCGGCGGCGTTGGCGGCGCGGACGGCGGTGACGAGGTTCGGCCACTCGGCGTCGAACCACTCCAGGGCCTGCGAGCGGGACGCGATCTCGGGTTGGTGCTCACCGGCGTCGGAGAAGTCGAGCTCGTCGCGGGCCGGGCGCAGGAAGCGGCGGGCGTGGTCGGCGGCGCACAGGTAGTGGCGCAGCAGCCGGCGCAGCGCCTCGGTGTCGCCTTCGCCCGCGGGGAGTTCGCGGGCGTAGGCGCGCAGCAGGTCGTGCATGCCGAACCGGTCCGGTTCCGGCTCGGTGACCAGGTGCGCGAGCGCCAGCGCGCGCAGCCTGCGCTGGGCGCCCGCCGGGTCGGTCCGGCACAGCGCCGCCACCGCGTGGGCGGTGAAGGTCTGCCCGGGGACCAGGCCCAGCATCCGGAAGGTCTCGGCGTGCAGCGGCGGCAGGCTGCGGTAGGAGATGTCGAAGGCGCGGCGCACGCTGGTGTCGGCGTCGTCGTCGATGTCCAGCGCCTGCAACCGGGTTCGCTCGTCGGTGAGCTCGTGCACCAGGTCGGCGACGCCCCGCGCGGGGTTGGCGGCGAGCCGGGCGGCAGCGATGCGCAGCGCCAGCGGGAGTCCGCCGCAGAGCTCGGCGAGTTCGGCGGCGGCGTCGGGTTCGGCCGCGGACTTGCCCGGCACGCCCGCGCGGTCGAGCAGTTCGATGGCGGTCTCGGTGGACAGCGTCTCCAGCGGCAGCACGCGGGCGCCCGAACGCACCACGAGCCCGTCGAGGCGGCGCCTGCTGGTCACCACGACCATCGAGGCGGCGCTGCCCGGCAGCAGCGGCAGCACCTGGTCGGAGTCGCGGGCGTTGTCCAGCAGCACCAGCACCTTCCGCTTGGCCAGCAGCGACCGGTAGAGCGCGGTGCGGTCGTCGAGCTCGACGGGGATCGCGTCGGCGGCCACGCCGAGCGCCTTGAGCATGCTGGTCAGGGCCTCGCCGGGGGTGAGGGGTTCGTGCTCGGAGTCGAAGCCGCGCAGCGAGGCGTAGAGCTGGCCGTCGGAGAACTCCTCGCTGACCCGGTGCGACCAGGTCAGCGCGAGCGCGCTCTTGCCGACGCCCGCGGTGCCGGTGAGCACCGTGATCAGGCTGAAGCCCTCCTCGTTGGCCTCCCGCATCGCGTCCAGCGTCGACACTTCCAGCCTCCTGCCGACGAAACCCGCCGGAGCGGGCGGCAGTTCGGCGGGCACAGGACGGCGGATGCCCAGGCCGGGTTCGACGCGGCTGGGGTGGTTGCGCAGCGCGGGGTCGTCGCGCAGCAGCTTCTCGTAGAGCTCGCGCAGCTCGGGGCCGGGATCGATGCCGAGCTCGTGGGACAACCGGTGCCGCAGCTCGTGGAAGCGGGCCTGCGCCTCCGCCCGGTGTCCGGCGCGGTAGTTGGCGAGCATCAGCTGACCGGTGAGCCGTTCCCGCATCGGGTGCTGGTCGACCAGGGTGGACAGTTCGGCGATGAGCTGGTGGTGCCTGCCGAGTTCCAGGTCCGCGGCGATGCGCTCCTCCAGCGCCAGCAGCCGGAGCCCGTCGAGGTTGGGCGCGACCATCCGGTAGAGCCTGCTGCCGGCGATGTCGGCGAGCACCGGCCCGCTCCACAGCGACAGGGCCTCGGTGAGCAGGCGCGATCGTTCGGCGGGTTCGAGTCCGTGGGCGCGGTTGATGAGGTTGCGGGCGCGGTGGGCGTCGATCCGGTCGCCGTTGACGCGCAGCAGGTATCCGGGCGCCCGGGTGATGATCTCGGGGCCGTCGTGGCCGAAGAACTTGCGCAGCCGGGAGACGTAGCCCTGGATGATGGTGCGCGCGCTGGCGGGCGGTTCGTCGTCCCACAGGGTGTCGATCAGCCGGTCCATCGGCACGACCTGGTTGGGCTCCAGCAGCAGGCAGGCCAGCAGTGCCCGAACCGGCATGCGCCCCGTTTCGAGGGGGACGCCGTCCAGGTGCACCTCAAGCGGACCGAGCAGGCGGAATTCGAAACCTGCGGTCCTCTCTAAGCTGCCGTGCGGCGTCATTCTCACCCAAATTCGACTTCCGGCCTGTCCCCCCGCCCGACACACGGTAGCGATCGGCCCTGCGTGCCAGGCCGACGCATTCACCAGGCTCACACCAATGGAGTATGCCCGAAAAGCCAGGTGAAAGATCGGGTTCCCATTATTCGAGCGCGTTCGCGCAGGGCGCGAGTCCCGGAACCTCTCCCAGCGCGAAAGGCGGACAAGTAAAGTCTGGGAGCGTCGATCACCCGAACGAGTGGCGTGCAGGACGCCGCGGAAGGAGCACCACCCGTGCCGACGACGTCCACAGTGGTCGATCGGGCGGTGGGCTGCCTGCTCGGCGGCGCCCTCGGCGACTCGCTCGGCACCCGGGTGGAGTACGCCCCGCTGGAGGACATCCGCGCCGAGTTCGGCCCCGACGGGCTCACCGAACCCGCGCCCCAAGCGCTGCTCGGCGACGCCACCCAGATGGCGCTGTTCGCCGGTGAGGGTTACCTGCACGCGTGGACCACCGGCAACAGCGGCGGGCAGTGGCGGCCGGTCGAGTCCACCGCGGCAGCGCTGCGCCGCTGGCTGCTGACCCAGCAGGAGGACAAGCCCGCCCCCGGCGCCACCGGGCTGCTCGCCGAACCCGAGCTCTACGTCAGCCGCGCGCCCGGGCTGACCAGCCTGCGCGCGCTCGAAGAACCCGAGCTGGGCACGCCGGACCGGCCGCGCAACACCTCCAAGGGCTGCGGCGGGCTGGACCGCAGCACCCCGATCGGCTTCTCGCCCACGCCCGAGATGGCCTACCAGCTGGCCTGCCAGTGCGCGGCCCTCACGCACGGCGGCGTCGGCGGCTGGGCCTCGGCGGGCGCGCTGGCGCTGATCGTGCACCTGGTCGCGGTGCAGCAGCGCCGGTTGCCCGCGGCGGTCGACCAGGCCGCGGGCCGGGTGCTGCGGGAGGACTACGAGACCGCCAACGCCCTCGCCGAAGCCGCCACCCTGGCCCGGCTCGGCGCCAGCGTCGGCCACATCGAACGCCTCGGCCAGGGCTGGGTGGGCCCGGAGGCGCTGGCCATCGGCATCTACTGCGCGCTGGCGTTGCCCAAGCCCGAGCAGTTCGGCGACGCCATCCGGCTGGCGGTCAACCACTCCGGCCACAGCGATTCCACGGCGGCGGTCACCGGCAGCATCCTCGGCGCCCGCCACGGCACGGCCGTCCTCCCCCGCCCGTGGCTGGCCCGGCTCGAACTGGCCGACGTCATCGAGCGCATCGGCCACGACCTCGGCGCGTCCTGCTCCGGAGAGCACTTCAACGAACGCCGCTACCTCGGCCTCGCCTGATCCGCTCACTTCTCCTGCCGCGTCGGCAGGGTCGGTTGGAGCGTGGACAGGGCCGTGCCGAGGTAGGCGATGTTGAACGCGATGTGGATCGCGACCAGCGCCTTGGCCGGCTGGGTCACGGCGTGGATGTCGCCGAAGCCGACCGTGCCCGTGATCGTCAGGGAGAAGTACAGGGCATCGGTCTTGGTGCTCAGTCCCGCCAGGGCGTCCGGGGCGTGCGCGGCCATGGCGTAGTAGACCGCCGCGAAGAACAGCACCGCCATGTAGAAGGCGGCCACCACCCAGGCGATCGACGTGCGCCCCGAGCGGTACCCGCGGACCTGGAAGTAGACCAGGGCCGCGATGACGATCAGGCCGACCGCGAACGCCGCCACCGCCCAGACGGTGCCGTCCAGGCCGTGCTCGCCCACCGGCAGCAGGTAGTAGCCGGTGGTGCACAGCGCCACCGCGAAGGCGGTGCTGGCGAGGTTGTACGTCCTGGGCACGGCCGCCAGCGTCGGTCAACGCCGACGGCCGCGCCAGTCAGGCCGGGACGGGGGCCCGGGAAGCCTGGGCGAGTCGGCGGGTGCCGACGGCCCGGCAGACGAGGTAGATCACGAAGGAGATGATCGTGACGAAGGCGCTCACCGGGGCTCCGGGAGCCAGCGAGAGCAGGATGCCGCCCAGCACCGCGACCTCCGCGAACACCACGGCCAGGACCGTCGCCCGCACCGGGCTCGCGGTCACCCGCGCAGCGGCCGCGCCGGGCGTGACCATCAGGGCCAGGACCAGCAGCGCGCCGACGGTGTAGACGCCCAGCGCCGTCGCGACGCCGACCAGGACCGCGAACAGCGGGGTCAGCACGCGGGTCGGCACGCCGCGCGCGGTCGCCACGTCCGGGTCGACGCTGGCGAACAGCAGCGGCCGGTAGACGAAGGCCAGCACCACCAGCACGACGATCGCGGAGCCGCTGAGCAGCAGCACGTCGGAGGAGTCCACCCCGACGATCTGCCCGACCAGCAGGCTGAACTTGTTCGCCGTGCGCTCCGGGTTCAGCCACAGCAGGAACACGCCCACGCCGAGCCCGAAGGACAGGATCGCGCCGATCACCGAATCGCGTTCGCCGTGCTTCTGGCCCAGCAGGCCGAGCAGCAGCGCGGCCACCACCGCGCCCGCCAGCGCGCCGGCACCGACGCTCGCGCCGACCAGCAGCGCGGCGGCCGCGCCGGTGAAGGCCAGCTCGGCGGTGCCGTGCACGGCGAAGGACATCTTGCGGGCGACCACCAGCGGCGCCAGGCATCCCGACACCAGGCCGAGCGCGGCGGCGGCCAGCAGCGCCTGCTGCACGAACGGGTAGCCGAGCAGGTCGATCATGGTGTCGAAGTCGAACACCTTGCTCAACGACTCCATCACGTCGTTCACGCTTCTTCCGCCCCCACCACGTGGTGATCGTCGTTCTCGGCCCCGGCCACGACCAGCCGCCCGCCGACGCGCGCGACCTCGACGTCGGTGCGGTAGAGCTCCGAGAGCGTTCCGGAGTTCATCACCTCGTCGGGAGTGCCGATCCGGAACCGGCCGTCGACCAGGTACAGCACCCGGTCCACCAGCGGCAGCACCGGGTTGATCTCGTGCGTCACGAACAGCACGCCCGCGTTGGTGCGGCGGGCCTGCTCGGCGATCAGCCGGGAGACCTTGCGCTGGTGCGAGAGGTCCAGCGACAGCAGCGGTTCGTCGCACAGCAGCACCGACGGGTCGCTGACCAGCGCCTGCGCCACCCGCAGCCGCTGCTGCTCACCACCGGAGAGCAGCCCGACCGGCATCTTCGCGTACTCGGTGGCCTCGACCGCGCGCAGCGCGTCGGCGACCCGGCGCTTGCGCTCGCGGCGACCGCCGAAGCCCAGGCCCCAGTGGTGCCCGTCGAGACCGAGTCCGACGAGGTCGCTGCCGCGCACGGTCACGTTGGCTTCCAGCGCGCGCTGCTGCGGGATGTAGCCGATCCGGTCGCTGCCGCGCCGGGCCGGTTCCCCTCCGATGTGGACGGTCCCGGAGTTGAGCTCCTGCAGGCCGAGCAGCACGCGCAGCAGGCTGGTCTTGCCGGACCCGTTCGGGCCGAGCACGGCCACGAACTCGCCCGGCGCGACGTCCAGGTCCAGGCCCGACCACAGGGTCCGCTCGCCGTAGGCCAGCGTCGCGCCGCGCAGCGAGACGGCCGGGGACCCGGCGGCGGACTCAGCCGCCACCGGGTCATGGGTGGATTCCGCCAGTTGTTCCGAGGTCATCGCTTGAGCGCACCTTGCAGGGCGGTGATCTGCGCGTCCATCCACTGCACGTAGCTCTGGCCCTGCGGGAGGGTCTCGGTCATCTCGACGACCGGGATGCGCTGCGAGTCGGCGGCGGCGCGCACGTTGCGGGTGACCGGCGATTCGGTCTGCGGGTTGTAGATCACGGCAACGGCCTGGCGGGCGTTGATCGCGTTCTGGATGTCGGCGACGGCGGCGGCCGACGGATCGGTCTCGGCCTCGATGGCGTTGACGAACGAGGGCGGGGTCACGTCGTTGAGCTTGGCGGCCTCGACCATGTAGTGCGCCACCGGCTCGGTGACGATCACCGGCTTGCCCTGGTGAGCTGCGGCGATCTCGCCGACGCGACCCTCCAGCCCGGCGACCTGCTGCTCGAACGCCGCGGCGTTGGCCTCGAACTGCTGGGCCTTGGCGGGCTGCATCTTGCCGAGCTCGGCGGCGACCTTGTCGGCGACCTCGTGCACGGCGTGCAGGTCGTACCAGACGTGCTCGTTCACGGAGTGGTCGTGCCCGGCGTGCTGCTCGCCCTGCGGCGGCGCGGGCTGCTCACCCGCGTGCGGTTCGCCGGCGTGCTGCTCACCCGCGTGGGGCTCACCGGCCGGCTGCTCACCCGCGTGGGGTTCCCCGGCGTGCTCACCGGCCTGCGGCTCAGCCGCGTGCTCGCCCTGCGGCGGCGCGGGCTGCTCGTGCTCGGAGTCGACCGCCTGCACGGTCGGCTTGGGGTTGTCGCCCAGGACCTGGGTCATGAACTCGTCGTAGCCGCCGCCGTTGAGCAGCACCAGGTTCGCGTCGCTGATCTTCGCGGCGTCCTGAGGGCTGCTCTCGTAGGAGTGCGGGTCGGCACTGGCGTCGCTGATGATCGACTCGACCTCCACGGCGTCGCCGCCGACGGCCTGCGCGACGCTGCCCCACACGCTGGTCGAGGCGACCACCTTGATCTTGTCGTCGGGGCTGGGCGCCGCGGTCTCACCGGAGGAACAGCCGGTCAGCGCGATGGCGCCGGCGGTCAGTCCGGCTAAAGCGGTCACAGCGGTGCGACTGCGGACGGTCATGGATGGCACTCCCGGGTGATCAGTTCAGGACGCTCTAGAGCGACTCCAGATGCGAACGGTAACGGAAACCGTTGTCAACTGCAGTCTAAGCACCCTTCAGCCAAACGCTCCAGCCCCCGGCGTATTTCCGAACGCGACATGCCCCACACGCAGCAACAACGCCCCCGCCCGGAAAACGGACGAGGGCGTTGGCGCGATCACCGACCCCGCAGGAGACGGCGGTGACCGAAACTGCCGGCGCGCCTCAGGGGCGACACCCGGCCCCGGAGGACATCTGTGGTTCCGCTGAGGAGCCCACGGACAGCCGTCCGAGATCAGGCGGCCAGGCGGTCGCCCGTCTCGGGGTGGAACAGGTGCACCTCACCGGCGTCGCGCAGGGCGACCTTGACCTGCTGGCCCAGGGCCGGAGGCGTGCGGCCGTCGGCGCGGACCACGAAGCGCTCCGAGGAGCCGCCGACCGAGATCGAGCCGTGGATCAGCGCGTCCGCGCCCAGCTCCTCGACCAGCTCGACGGTCATGTCCAGACCGTCGGCATCGCTGGAGGTCAGCTCCAGGGCCTCGGGACGGACGCCGAAGGTGACCTCCTGGAGGCCGCCGGCGGCGGCCAGCGCCTCGCGGGACAGCGGCACCGTGGTGCCGTCGAGCACCGCGCCCTCGCTGGTCAGCGGGACCGTCTTGAGGTTCATCGCCGGGGAGCCGATGAAGCCGGCGACGAACGCGTTGGCCGGGTTCTCGTAGAGCTCGCGCGGGGTCGCCACCTGCTGCAGCAGACCGTCCTTGAGCACCGCCACCCGGTGGCCCATCGTCATCGCCTCGACCTGGTCGTGGGTGACGTAGATGGTCGTGGTCCCCAACCGCTTCTGCAGCGCGGCGATGTTGGCACGGGTCTCCACGCGCAGCTTCGCGTCCAGGTTGGACAGCGGCTCGTCCATCAGGAAGACGCTGGGTTCGCGGACGATCGCGCGGCCCATCGCGACCCGCTGGCGCTGACCGCCGGAGAGCGCCTTGGGCTTGCGGTCCAGGTACTTCTCGAGGTCGAGCATCCGCGCCGCCTCGGTCACCTTCTCGCTGATGACCGCCTTGGGCGTCTTGCGGAGCTTGAGCGCGAAACCCATGTTCTCGGCGACCGTCATGTGCGGGTAGAGCGCGTAGGACTGGAACACCATCGCGATGTCCCGAGCCTTGGGCGGAGTGTTGGTGACATCGTTGCCACCGATGGAAATACCGCCCTCGTCGATGTCCTCAAGCCCGGCCAGCATGCGCAGCGCCGTGGACTTTCCGGAACCGGAGGGCCCCACCAGAACGAGGAACTCGCCGTCGGCGACGTCCAGTTCCAGCTGGTCAACCGCCTTCACCGGCGGGCTGCCGGGGTAGACGCGAGAGGCGTTGACGTACGCGACCTCAGCCATTTGTGACACCCTTCACTACAATCGGTCCCCGAGAAAGTAGCGTCGTTTCGACCGAACGTCACCCCACCGACTGCCCCAATTCCGGAGCGTGATCACCCGGCGTCGCTCCGTGTTCACCATTCGAACATCAGTGGGACGTAGGTCATGCTCGCTTCACGCTCGGGTTCTGAACCGTTACGGTTCCTCCATGGCGCGGTCAACGAATGCCCGGCGGCCTGCGACCCTCGCGTCGCTCGCTGCGGAACTCGGGGTTTCCCGGACGACGGTGTCGAACGCCTACAACCGTCCGGATCAGCTGTCCCCTGAGCTGCGCAAGCGCGTCCTGGAGACGGCGCGGCGGCTCGGCTACCCGGGACCGGACCCTGTCGCACGCTCGCTGCGCACCCGCAAGGCGGGTGCCGTCGGCCTGCTGCTCACCGAGAACCTCTCCTACGCCTTCCGCGACCCCGGCGCCGTCGGATTCCTGGAAGGACTCGCGCTGGCCTGCGAGGACGCCGGTCAGGGCCTCACCCTCATACCGGCCAGCCCGGAGCGCGAGGACGTCGCGGCGGTGCACCGCGCCGGTGTCGACGGCTTCGTCGTCTACTCCGTTCCCGAGGACGACCCGCACCTGGCCGCCGTGCTGGAACGCCCCGTGCCCGTGGTGGTCTGCGACCAGCCGCGCCTGGACAACCTCGACTGGGTCGGACCGGACGACCGCAAGGCCATCAAGGCCGTCGCCGACCACCTGATCGGGCTCGGGCACCGGCGCATCGGCGTGCTGTGCATGCGCCTGGCGCGCGGCCGCAACGACGGCCCGGCCACCGTGCAGCGGCAGGCCAACGCCAGCTTCCACGTTCAGAAGGCCCGGTTGACCGCGCTCGCCGAGGAGTTCAGCGAGGCCGGCGTGGACTGGACGACGGTGCCCGTGGTGGAGCGCTTCGACCACACCCTCGACTCGGGTGCCTCCGCCGCCGCTCAGGCGCTCGAGATCGACCCGGAGATCACCGCGCTGGTGTGCACCTCGGACATCCTGGCGCTCGGCGCGCTGCGCGAGGCGGGCAACCGCGGCCTGCGCGTGCCGGAAGACCTGACCATCACCGGTTTCGACGGCATCCCGGACGCCGAGCGCGCCGGGCTCACCACGGTCCGCCAGCCCTGGCTGGAGAAGGGCCGCGCGGCGGGCCGCCTCCTGCTGGAGACCAGCGAGCCGAGCCGCCCCCGGCACATCCAGCTCGAAACGCAGCTGATCACCGGCTCGACGTCGGGCCCGCCCCGCTCCGGCGAGGAGTTCTGGTTCGGGCCCTGATTCCCGCAGTCGCAGGAGGATCGCCGTTCACCTCGGGTGGGCGGCGATCTTTCACGTCCGGGGTCAGTAGTTGGCCCACTCGCCCTGGGCGTAGTCGAGGATCGTGGGGTGCATCAGCGTCGAGGGTGTGAGATCCGGGAGCCGGGCGCGATCCGGCGGGAAGGTCTGCGCGGCACGCAACGTCTCGGCGTCGAGCGAGCGCAGCGGCGGAACCTCCTGCGGCAGGCGGGGTTCCGGCGGCTCCTCCCCCTGCGTGAACAGGTGGAACCCCCACTCCCCGAAGGCGGGGACCGACACCTCGTAGGGCGTGGTGCGCAGGCCCAGCGAGCGCAGCGTGGCCTCGACGCACCAGTACGCCTTCGGCGCGAAGTACGGCGATCCCGCCTGCACGACCGCGCGGGCGTGGTCGGACATGGCCTGGGAGACCAGGCCGTAGAACTCCGCCGAGTACAGCTTCGCCGTCGCGGTCGAGTCCGCGTCGGGCATGTCGACCAGGACGACGTCGTAGCGCTCGCGGTTCTCCCGCAGCCAGCTGAAGGCGTCGCCCGCCACCGCGCGCACCCGCGGGTCGTCGAAGGCGTTGCGGTTCAACGAGGACACGCGCGGATCGGTGCGAGCCAGCTCCAGGACCGCCGGGTCGAGGTCGACCAGCGTCACCTCCCGGACGTCCGGGTAGCGCAGGATCTCCCGAAGCGCCAGGCCGTCTCCGCCGCCGAGCACGAGGACCCGCCCGCGCGGTCCGTTCATCGCCGGGTGCACCAGCGCCTCGTGGTAGCGGTACTCGTCGACCGAGCTGAACTGGAGATCGCCGTTGAGGTACATCCGGGTGTCCTTCGCCCCGCTCAACGACACCGACTCGGTGAGCACCACGTCCTGGTAGGGCGAGCGCTCGGCGTGCACCACGGGATGGGCGTAGAGCGCCTGCCGCGCGGTGATCTCGAAGTCGTCGGCGTAGGCGTACGCCCCCAGCAGCAGGCCGCCGACCAGCATCGACGCGCCGATCAGCAGCAACCGGGCGCGCTTGGTCAGCTCGCGGCGGAACACCGTGAGCACCAGTCCCAGACCCGCGGCCGCGTTGAGCATCCCGACCAGCAGAGCGCCCTGCACCTGCCCGAACAGCGGCAGCAGCAGGAACGGGAAGGCCAAGCCGCCCACGAGCCCACCGACGTAGTCGGCGGCGAACAGGTCGGCCACCGCCGAACCCGCGTCCTGCCTGCGGATGCGCTGCAGCAGCACCATCAGCAGCGGGATCTCCGCCCCGATCAGCAGCCCCAGCACCAGCGCCGTCGCGATCAGCGCGGGCAGGTACAGGCTCAGCCACGCGAACGCCGCGTACAGCACGAGAACGCTGAGCCCGCCGAGCAGCGCCAGCAGCAGCTCGATGCCGGCGAACGCGGCGGCCGCCCACGGTTGCAGTGGTTTCGCGGCCAGCGCGCCGATGCCCATCGCGAACACCATCAGCGACAGCACGATCGACGCCTGCCCGATGGTGTCGCCGATCAGGTAGCTGCCGAGCGCGACCAGCGCGAGCTCGTAGACCAGTCCGCACGCGGCGCAGACGAACACGGCCACCAGCACCGCGAACCGCGCGGTGCGGCCTCGCGGTGCTTCGGCGGTCTCGTCCTGCGCCGGAGCGGCTTCGGTGGTCGTCAATAGATCGCTGCGGCCATGAGCACCGCGAGCACCACGTGCGCAGCAGCCGACACCCAGGTCGCCGGGTGCATGTCCGGCGAGGCCAGTTCGTCACCGAGCTTGCCGGGCGTGATGGCATCGATGAGCAGGAACGACAGGCTCATCAGCACCAGTCCGAGCAGGCCGTAGGCGACCGTGCCGACTAGACCGAGAAGCAGGTCGTCGGCGCTGGCCATGATCGCGGTGGTGAGGATGACCCCGACGCCGAGCAAGCCGGAGACCAGCAGCAGCGCGGCGTTCGGGTTGCGGTTGACCCAGATCAGGTCGCGCAGCTTGCCGGGGGTGGCGAGGTCGACGAGCACGTAGCCGAGGGCCATCATCGCCACGCCGATCACCCCGTAGGCGACCGCGGCGAACAGGCCGGCGAGCAGTTCGTTGAGCAAGGTGGTGTGCCCTTCCCGTGTCGTGGTGCGTCAGCGCGGGAGCCCGGCCGGAGCCGCCCGCGGAGGTCGTGGTCGGTGCGCGAGTCCGCTCATCATTTGCCGACTCCCGGTCCGCCGCCGCGGAAGCTCTCGCCGCGCGTGGACGTCCAGCCCCACACGTGGCCGACGTGGCTGTGGTAGCGGTGGTAGGCGCGGTCGGCGTCCATCAGGTGGATGACGGATCCGCGCTGGTGCGGCTGGATGATCACGGCGTCGTCGGAGTAGCGCAGGTAGATGCCCGAGGCGTCGGAGGACTGCGCCTGCGGCCGCCACTTGGCGGTGATCTCGGCGGCGACGGTCTTCGGCGGCTTCGGACTGGTGTAGGCCTCGTTGTCGTCGTCACCGGCGATGTCGAGGTGCGCGGCGCGCGTGTAGTGGTGCGCGACGTAGCCGCGCGCCCCACCGCCGCCGGCGAAGATCATCACCAGCCCGACGATCAGGGCGATCACCACGGCCACCGCCGCGATGACGATCCAGTACCTGGGTTTCATCGATCAATCCGCCGTCGGGTAGATGAGCACGTCGTAGCGGCCGAGCTTCTCGCCCGCGGTCGCCTCCCACGCGGCGCCGCCGTAGGACTCGAAGCCCAGCAGCGCGCCGTCGGAGGCCTCGTAGTCGTGGTAGCGCACGGTTCCCTCGGCATCGAGACCCGTCGTGGCCTCGCTGCGGAAGTTCGCCTCACCCGACTCACCCGCGCGGTAGGTGCGGCCGTCGTGCTCGACGGTCTCCTCACCCGGGGCGCCGACGCCGGTGACCGGCGTCCACAACGTGAGGATCAGGTCCGGGTCCTCCTCGACCGCCAGCCACACCTGCGTGCCCTTGGCGTCGTCGAGCAGGTGCTCCGACCAGCCCCAACCGCCCTCGTCGAGCCGGAGGCTCCCGCGCACGGTGTAGGTGGTCGAGCGGATCTCCACGATGTCCCCGGCCTTGAGCGCACGGGGATCACCTCGCAACGAGTCCTGGTCTCCGGTCCCGAAGGGGTCCTGCGGCACTCCTGCCCGGGACTCCCCCTGCCGGGCCGCCCGCCGCGCTCGCATCCCGAGCACCACGGCGACGACCGCGACCACGACCAGCAGCAACACCAAGACAACCAGCAGCTCGGTCATTCCGGTACGCCCCTTCCGCACGGTTTCAGCGCCGAGGCTATCGCCCGGGGATCACCCGAGTGGCCCAGAACCCCGAAACGTGACCTGCGGCGGCGGGAAAAGCCGAACGGGCCGCTCCCCAGGCGGTGAGCGGCCCGTTCAGGGGTCGATCAGGCGGACAGCAGCTGGGCGCAGCGGATCAGGCCCAGGTGGGAGTACGCCTGCGGGTGGTTGCCCAGGGAGCGCTCCGCGATCGGGTCGTACTCCTCCGACAGCAGACCGGTCGGACCCGCGGTGTCGACGATCTGCTGGAAGAGCTCCTCCGCCTCGGTGCGGCGATCGGTGAGCAGGTAGGACTCGATCAGCCACGCCGCGCAGAGGTGGAAACCGCCCTCGTCGCCCGGCAGACCGTCGTCCCGCCGGTAGCGGTAGACGGTGGAGCCGCTGCGCAGCTCCGCCTCGATCGCGGTGACGGTGGCGCGGAACCGCTCGTCGGACGGGTCGATCAGCCCAGACAGCCCGACGTAGAGCGACGCCGCGTCGAGGTCGGAACCCTCGTAGGCGGTGGTGAACGCCTGCACGTCCGGGTGCCAGCCGTTCTTCACCACGTCCTCGGAGATCTGGTCGCGCAGCGAGATCCAGCCGTCCTCGATCTCGCGGCCGTAGGCCTCGGCGATCTTGATCGCGCGGTCCAGGGTCACCCAGCACATCACCTTGGAGTAGACGTGGTGCCGCGGCGCGTCGCGCTCCTCCCAGATGCCGTGGTCGGGCTCGAACCAGCGCTTGCTGACCGCGTCGGCCATCGCGGTGACCAGTTCCCAGTCGTGGTCCCGGACCGTGCCGGTGGCCTGCGCCAGGTGCGCGATGAGTTCCACGACCGGGCCGAACACGTCCAGCTGGACCTGCTGGTCGGCGAGGTTGCCGACGCGCACCGGACGCGATCCGGCGTAGCCGGGCAGGCTGTCGATGACGGCCTCCGGGCCCAGGCCGGTGCCCTGCAGCGAGTACAGCGGGTGCAGCCGCTCCGGGCCGGGAACGGTCTCCAGCACCCGGTGCAGCCAGTCCAGGAACGCCTCCGCCTCGGCGTTGGAACCCAACGTGACCAGCGCCTGAGCGGTCATCGCGCCGTCCCGCAGCCAGCAGTAGCGGTAGTCCCAGTTGCGGACGCCGCCGATCTCCTCCGGCAGCGAGGTGGTCGCGGCCGCCATGATCGCGCCGGTCTCGGAGTGCACGAGGCCGCGCAGCGTCAGCGCCGAGCGGGCCACCAGTTCGCGCTCGACCTCCGGCAGCGACAGGGTTTTCATCCACTCCGACCAGTACGCCTCGGCCTCGGCCCGGCGGGCGGGCTCGTCGGTGGGCGTGAGGTCCTCGGTGCCGCCGCGCATCTCCAACACGACCGGCTCGCCCTCGGTGAGCTCGATGACGGCCGTCGCCGACTGGTGCATGCCGTCGGAGGCGATCTCCCACTGCACGCCCGGCGAGTACACCACCATCGGCTCGGAGGTGCCCTGCACCCGCAGGCCCCCGGCCTCCGGGGTGATCCGCACCGGCACCTGGCCGAACTCGGGACGTGGCGCGAACTCCACCGACACCGTGGTGCTGCCGGTGATGACCCGCACCAGGTCGGTGCGGTGGCTGTCGGTGCCGTGCGCGAGGTAGTCGGTGACCAGCAACCGCGACCAGCGGGTTTCGACCGTCATGGTGTTGGGCACGTAGCGCTGGCCCAGCGGCAGGGGGCTGCGCTGGCCGCCGTTGCCGCCGACGTGCGGGCGGATGCTGAAGTGACCGGCGGCGGGCCCGCCGAGCAGGTCGGCGAACACCGCTGCCGAGTCGGGACCGGGGTGGCACATCCAGGTCATCCGGGCGTCCGGGGTGACCAGGG
Source organism: Saccharopolyspora karakumensis (assembly GCF_004349225.1). Classification (NCBI taxonomy): domain Bacteria; kingdom Bacillati; phylum Actinomycetota; class Actinomycetes; order Pseudonocardiales; family Pseudonocardiaceae; genus Saccharopolyspora; species Saccharopolyspora karakumensis. The sequence goes on along the minus strand of NZ_SMLA01000015.1, from coordinate 19,580 downwards.
CGACGTTGCGCTCGTTGGACAGCATGGTCAGCCGCTCGATGGGCGGCGCCTGCTCGCCGTAGAGCCAGGTGCGCCGCTCCTCCATGAGGAACGCCAGCACGGTGGCCACGTCGGTGGTGCTGCTGATCCGGTGCGCGGCCAGCGACTCGCCGTCACCGACCTTGATGCCCAGGTCAGGGCCCTGGAGCCGCGCGAACGCCTTCTCGTCGGTGACGTCGTCGCCGAGGAAGACCGCGGCGGTGGCACCGACCTGGTGGCGCAGCGCGTCGAGGGCGTTGCCCTTGTCGGTCTGCACCACGGCCAGCTCGATGACGGCCTTGCCCTCGGTGACCTGCACGCCGTCCCACTGCGCGGGGCCGTTGCGGACGGCGTCGACGACGGCCTCCGACACGTCGTGCTCGGCGCGGCGGACGTGCACCGCGACGCTGGCGGGTTTGGCCTCCAGCGTCACGCCGGGCTGGCCGCGCACGATGTCCTGGACGGCCACCTGGAGCTCGGTGCGCAGCTGGGTCGCCTCCGGTTCGAGGCCGTGCACGAAGCCGACGTCGAACTCGGAGCCGTGGCTGCCGACGAGGTGGACCTCCGCGGGCAGCCGGGACAGGGTGGCCAGGTCGCGCAGCGCGCGACCGGAGATCACCGCCGTGGTGGTGGCGGGCAGCGCGGCGAGCGACCGCAGCGCGTGCACCGATTCGGGTAGCGGTTTGGCCTGAGTCGGATCGGCCACGATCGGTGCGAGCGTGCCGTCGTAGTCGCAGGCGACCAGAAGTCGAGGCGTCCGCGCGAGCTGCACGATCACGCGTCGCAGCTCCGCAGGCAGGGCTTCGGCGGTCAACGCCATACTCCTTGGGGGCGGGTCAGGTCTGGATGGATCGATCCGGAACGCCTGCGGCGATGACCGTCTGCTGGCGACCGGGTCTGCTCAGTATCGCCGACGTCGTGCGATCCGTGTTCCGGACCGGTTACCGCCAGCTACTCCACGAGGGGTGCGCCCAACGCTTCGAGGAACGACCGCGCCCAGCGGTCGACGTCGTGCGTGAGCACTTGCCTACGCAGAGCGCGCATCCTACGGCGACCCTCGGCCTCGTCGATCTCCAGGGCGGCGAGCAGCGCGTCCTTCACGCCGTCCAGGTTGTGGGGGTTCACCAGGAACGCGCTGGTGAGTTCCGCGGCGGCTCCGGCGAATTCGCTGAGGACCAGTGCGCCACCCAGGTCGTAGCGGCAGGCGACGTACTCCTTGCAGACGAGGTTCATCCCATCGCGAACCGGGGTGACGACCATGACGTCGGCGGCGGCGTAGAGCGCGACGAGGTCCTTCTTGTTCACCGACGTGTGCAAATAATGCACGGCCGGGTGACCGACCCGCCCGAAGAGACCGTTGATCCGGCCGACCTGGCCTTCGATGTCCTCGCGCATCTGCTTGTAGTGCTCGACGCGTTCCCGGCTGGGCGTGGCGACCTGGATCATCGTCACGTCCTCGGCCTTGATGTGGCCCTCGGCGAGCAGCTCGTGCATCGCGTGCAGCCGCACGTCGATGCCCTTGGTGTAGTCCAGCCGGTCCACGCCGAGCATGATCTTGCGCGGGTTGCCCAGGTCGGCGCGCAGCTTCTTGACCCGCTGCTGGACGTCCTTGCTGCGCGCCAGCTTGTCCAGCTCGGTGGAGGCGATGGAGATCGGGAACGCGCCGACCCGCACGGTCCGGTCACCGACCTGCACGACACCGGGCCGGTTGCGCACGCCGACCTGGCCGCGGCTGGGCTCGAAACCGGCGAGCCTGCGGGCCAGCCAGAGGAAGTTCTGCGCGCCGCCGGGCCGGTGGAACCCGACCAGGTCGGCGCCGAGCAGGCCGCGCACGATCTCGGTCCGCCACGGCAGCTGCATGAACAGCTCGACCGGCGGGAACGGGATGTGCAGGAAGAAGCCGATCCGCAGGTCCGGCCGGAGCTCGCGCAGCATCGCGGGCACCAGCTGCAGCTGGTAGTCCTGCACCCACACGGTGGCGCCTTCGGCGCTGACCTTCGCGGCGGCTTCGGCGAAGCGGCGGTTCACCCGCTGGTAGGCGTGCCACCAGGAGCGGTCGAACACCGGCGGCACGACCACGTCGTGGTACAGCGGCCACAACGTCGCGTTGGAGAACCCCTCGTAGTACTCGGCGAACTCCTCGGCCGACAACCGGACCGGGTACAGCTGCATCTCGTCGTCGTCGAAGGGCTCGACGTCGACGTCAGCGACACCCGGCCAGCCGACCCAGGCTCCGCGACGGGCGCGCAGGAACGGCTCCAGCGCCGTGACCAGCCCTCCCGGGCTGTGCTTCCAGCGCTCGGTGCCGTCCTCCAGCTTCTCCAGGTCGACCGGAAGCCGGTTGGCGACCACGACGAAGTCCGCCCGGTTGGAACTCCTGTTGGGCCCGTCGCCCTCGCTCACCGGAAACCCTCCTGCCGTGTACCCACCTGTAGTTGTGAGGCTACTTAACGCGCACCGCCGCCGCGTGCTTCGTGTGGACCAAACACACCCGCGTGTTTCGGTCCGGATGGGGCCTTAACTTCGATCCCGTTGCGGAACGCGGCAAGTCGGCGTTCAGTCCAGGCGCCGTCTGCTGGGGCGCAGCGGGCCGGACAGCCTCGGCCCGGAGATCCGCCGCTCCAGCCTGCCGAGCCGGCTGCGCACCGGTTGCGCCAGGTACTCACCGAGCACCACGCCCGCACCGAGGGCGAGCCCGGTGGCCACCGCCAGCATCAGCGTCGCCACACCGGCCGGGCTGCGCAGCACCGACAGCTCGAACAGGCCCCGGTAGGTCGCCAGACCGGGCAGCAGCGGCGACACGGCGGAGACCGCGACGACCAGCGCCGGGATCTCCAGCCGACGGGCGACGATCCCGCCCGCGAGACCGACGACGGTGGTGGCCACGGCCCCGGCCAGCACCGGGTTGAGCTCGACGCCGCCCTCCACGATCAGCGTCGCGTGCACCCCGGCCGCCACACCACCGCCGATGCCCGCGATCAGCAGCGGCCGCGGCGGCGCGTAGCTGGCCAGCGCGAAGCACGCCGAGGTGGAGGCACCGGCCAGGATCTGCACCGACAGCTGCAGCGCCGGCGTGCCGACCTGCGCTCTGCCCAGCGATTGGGCGTCCAGCCCGGCCACGGTGTCGCCGCCGATGCGCAGTCCCACGTACAGCGCCAGGACCACGCCCGCGATCAGCCCGGCGGTCATCATCGCCAGTTCGGCCATCCGGCCCGCCGCCGTGACGTTGTAACCGGTGATGGCGTCCTGCATGGAACCGACGACGGTCATACCGGACAGCAGAACGATGATGCTCGCGGCGATCGCCAGCGGCGGGTTGTGCAGCACCCCGGCGGCGAAGGCCCCCAGCGCGAGACTGGTGGCGATCACGCCCCCGACGGCTTGCTGGAAGAAGAACGGCAGGGCGCGCTTGTTGAGCAACCGCCCGATGCGGTCGACCAGCGCGGTGGTGCCCGCGGCGACCAGCGGCAGGAACGGGTCCTCGCCGCCGCCGAGCAGGACGGCCAGCGACGCGGCCATGCCCGCCCAGGCCAGGGTGGCGACCCAGCGCGGGAACGGGTGCGGCGCGGTGGTGATGCGGTCCAGCTCGGCGTAGGCGTCGCTGGCGCTGATCTCGCCCGCGGTGATCCGCCGCAGCAGCTTCTCGACGTCGGCGAGCCGGGTGTAGTCGATGGAGCGGTTGCGGACCACGCGCAGCGAGGTGATCGGCGGCTGCTCGGTGCCCCGGTAGCAGGAGACGGTGATCGACGTGTAGATCACGTCGACCTCGCAGTGCGGCAGACCGTAGGCGCTGACGACGCCGATGATGGTCGCGGTGACGTCCGAGGCACCGGCACCGCTGGCCATCTGCACCTCACCGATGCGCAGGCCGAGGTCCAGGACCAGGTGGACGGTTGACTCGTCGGGCAGCGAGGGCCCGAAGACGACGTTGCGAGAGCCCGGGACGATCGTCTGCTCGGGGTCGCGCCGCCGCAGCACACCACGCGCGCGCTGCGTGATTCCCACCGCGGTCTTTCCTTCCTGCCGCACCCCGCGAGCGGAGCGCCGCCGTGGCTGATCTTCCCCTCGGGCATCGCCTGTCATGAGCGGACCGTTGCACTCGGCATCTGTGGCTTCCATCACCTGGTCGTCGAGGCAAGCGCGGCCGCTTCCCAGCACGGGTGCCGCGGCGCTTACGATGTTCGCGCACACATCGTTCGTGCGTTGCCGCTGTAGCTCAGCTGGTAGAGCGCCCGCCTTGTAAGCGGATGGTCAGGGGTTCGAGTCCCCTCAGCGGCTCCGAGCGTACCTGACCAGGCCTTTTAACTGACCGGGTACGGCTGTGTCCGTTGCGCCACAGCCATCGGGGTGAAATTTGGTCCCGAGACCAGCAAAAAGGTAACGTCCGGCCCCCAACCTGCGATTACGACCCACTTTTTCAACGGGTTGAAGATCACCTCAACAGGGGCGCTGGACATCGGAGGACCTCGACCTATACCGTCCCAGCGGATGTCGATCGTGAATTCTGGTGGGGTTTGCTCGTGCGCATTGTCGTTGACGATCTGACAGGTCCGGAGATCGAGGCTTTCCTGCACGGCCATCTCAGCGAGATGCGGGCGATCTCCCCTCCCGGGAGCACGCACGCGCTGGAGCTCAGCTCCCTGCGCCGACCTGGGGTGACGTTCTGGTCGGCGCGCGAGGGGGACGCGGTGCTGGGCTGCGGAGCGATCAAAGAACTCGATCTTGAACACGCCGAGGTCAAATCAATGCGAACCGACCCGGCGCACAAGAATCGTGGAATCGCGTCTCAACTGCTGAAGCACATCATCAGCGAATCGAAACTCATGGGCTACACCCGGCTGAGCCTCGAAACGGGTTCCGCCGAATTCTTCGAGCCGGCGCGCAAGCTGTACCTCAAACACGGCTTCGCATACTGCGAGCCGTTCGCCGAATACCGCAAGGACCCCAGCAGCGTCTTCATGACCAAGGCCCTCTGACCGGCGCGAGCGTCCCCAGTGGGCGGTTCTGGTCCGAATCGGACGAAGCGGACACGCTCCCCGTCCGGACCACAACCGCGCGGTCCCCGAGCACCCGGGAGGCGCCGCCCGGCTCCGCGCGTCCACCTCGGGGATGCGGCGCATCATGGGTCCGTGGGTGCTGAGGTGACGATGACCGATCGGCTGTTCCGCACGGCCGTGTGGCTCAAGGGGCTGGACGCCGTGGGCCAGCTGGCCGGCGGCGTGCTGCTGATCTTCTTCCCGCCGCACGCGCTGACGCGGATCGCGCACGGCGTGGTGACCCGCGACCTCCTCGGCCCGCCGACGGGCCCGCTGGCCGGGCACTTCGAGGAGGCCGTGCACCACTTCACCGGTGGCGCCCGCGCTTTCGTGATCGGTTACCTGCTGGTGCACGGCCTGATCAAGCTCGTCCTGGTCATCGCACTGCTCCGCAAGGCCGTCCGCTGGTACCCGGCCGCGATCACCGCGCTCGGGCTGTTCGTGCTCTTCGAGCTGGTCCGCGGCGTGCAGACGCACTCGTGGGTGCTGCCGGCGCTGACCGTGCTGGACATCGTCATCATCGTGCTGGTGGTCAAGGAATACCGGGAGCTGCGCCGAAACTCCGCCTGACGGAACGATCCCCGCGAGCCCCGACGCGCGGCGGAGTCCCAATTCCGTTGGGAAATACGTGGAATTGCCGCGCGGTGATTTCCCAGTAATTGGCGAGTTGTGCTCAAGCAATGGACAGCATCACGCATTCGAGTGAAGGTCGATTTCGGTCCTCGCCCCATCCGCGAACCGAAGGAGACCAACGTGTCGCTCGTCCGCACTCTCGCCGGACTCGCCGGTGCCGTGATCGCCGGCGGCCTGCTGGCGGTGCCCGCCCAGGCAGCAGATACCACTCCGCAGGACGTCCAGCCTTACATCATCGATGGCCGCGAGGTGGACAGCGCGCCTTGGGCGGCCCGCCTGTTCGTCGACGACCAGGAGACCTGCACCGCTTCCATCATCGCCCCCGAGTGGGTCCTCACCGCTCAGCACTGCGTCGCCGACGCGGCCGACGGCAACGGCCTGAGCTTCAACATCGGCGACGTCGACCAGACCAAGGGCGAGCACGCCAACGCCATCCCGGGCGAGGTGCACATCCACGACACCGCCGACGTCGCGCTGGTCAAGATCGACCACGCCGTGCAGACCGACTACGCGCCGCTGGGCGACGCGGGCACCGTCAACCCCGGTGACACCGTCCAGGCCTACGGCTGGGGCGCGACCTGCACCGACAAGCCGGAGATCGAGTGCCAGGCGCCGATCCTCAAGGTCGCCGACGTCAACGTGACCGCAGTCAACGGTGACTGCACCGACTACCGCGGCGGCCAGGCCATCTGCGCCTCGCGCGGCGACGGCATCCCGGCCGGTGGCGACTCCGGCGGCCCGATGTTCGCAGGTGACAAGCAGGTGGGCGTGGCCTCCACGAGCGACCGCGCGACCTCGACCGCCTACGTCAACATCACCGAGTACCGCGACTGGATCTCGTCGCTGGCCGGAGTCTGATCGACCTCCCTCCACGGGAACCCGGACGCAGGCACGGGTTCCCGCACGCGGGCGCACTCGCCCGGGGCGTGCCGGCCCCGGAGAGTGCGCCCGCTGCCATTTCCACCGGATCCGGCGGTATTCGCAACACCGGAAAATTTCCTGCCCGCCGATGATCAATCACTCTTGTATTCAACGTTTTCGCAGGTCAGAGCATGCCGGAAATTGTCCTGCAAATCTCCGAAGATGGGGGCTAGCACCGGCCGAGACGACGGATCAACATTTCTGTAGTGCTTCTCACGTGTAAAATTGCGAATCGCCTGGTAGATGCCGGAAGAAAGGCGCCAGAACCTGACTCAACACGGATGTTCTGTTAAGTTGGCAAAACATGACCGGCGATAAACCGAGCCATAAACACGAAGATCGAAATGGCGGAAGCGGTTCAGCCGGACGGTTGGAGATCGACGCTCCGGTCGTCGCGGACGGCCCAGAGCTCTACCGGATCACCCGTGATTCGGGAGTGCTCGACGTGAACTCGTCCTACGCATATTTGCTGTGGTGCCGGGACTTCTCGCAGACCTCCGCGGTGGCGCGTGTCGACGGTGCGGTCGTGGGCTTCGTGACCGGATTCATCCGGCCCGACGCCCCGGACACCATCGTGGTGTGGCAGATCGCCGTCGATGCCTCCCAGCGCGGGGGTGGCGTGGCAGGAAAGCTGCTGAACCACCTGCTCGACCGCGTGCAGGGGCGCGGCGTGCGGTTCCTGGAGACCACCATCACCCCGGACAACGCCGCGTCGATCAAGCTATTCAGCGCACTGGCGCGCGACCGAGCCGCAGAGATCAACAGCAGCGAGTTGTTCACCGCTGACCTGTTCCCCGACTCGCATCTGGGGGAAGACCTGTACCGCATCGGGCCGCTCGACGCCGCCTGACACCCAATCTTGTTCGTCCCTGAAGCGCCGGGCGCCCGCGCGCCGTCGGCCGAACGGAGGATCCGTGAACGACATCTTCGCCACCCTTGAATCGGAAGTCCGCAGCTACAGCCGAACGTGGCCGACCACGTTCGACCGCGCGGTCGGCAGCTACCTCTACGACGTGGACGGCGCCGGCTACCTCGACTTCTTCGCGGGAGCCGGCGCGCTCAACTACGGCCACAACAACCCGGCCCTGAAGCAGAAGCTGCTCGACTACATCGCGCGTGACGGCGTGACGCACGGCCTCGACCAGGCCACCAAGGCCAAGGCCGAGTTCCTGGAGAGCTTCAACTCCCACGTGCTGCAGCCGCGCGGCCTCAACTACAAGGTCCAGTTCCCCGGCCCGACGGGCACCAACTCGGTCGAGTCGGCGCTGAAGCTGGCCCGCAAGATCACCGGCCGCGAGTCGATCATCAGCTTCACCAACGCCTTCCACGGCATGACGCTGGGCTCGCTGTCTGTCACCGGTAACTCGATGAAGCGCGGTGGCGCGGGCATCCCGCTGGTGCACGCCACCCCGATGCCCTACGACGACTACTTCGACGGCCAGGTGCCCGACTTCCTGTACTTCGAGCGCATGCTCGAGGACAGCGGTTCGGGCCTCAACGAGCCGGCGGCGGTCATCGTCGAGACGCTGCAGGGCGAGGGCGGCATCAACTCGTCCCGTCCGGAGTGGCTGCGCGGCCTCTACGACCTGTGCCAGAAGCACGGGATCCTGATGATCGTCGACGACGTGCAGATGGGCTGCGGCCGGACCGGTCCGTTCTTCTCCTTCGAGGAGGCCGGCATCCAGCCCGACATCGTCTGCCTGTCCAAGTCCATCGGCGGCTACGGCATGCCCCTCGCGGTGACGCTGATCAAGCCGGAGCACGACGTGTGGGAGCCGGGCGAGCACAACGGCACCTTCCGCGGCAACAACCCGGCGTTCGTGACCGCCAGCGAGGCGTTCCGGCTGTACTGGTCCGACGACGAGCTGGAGAAGTCCACCATCGCCAAGGGCGAGCGGGTCGGCCAGGTGCTGGAGGAGATCGCCGCCGAGCACGGTGGCGCGCTGGCCAAGGGCCGCGGTCTCGCCCGCGGTCTGGGCTTCGAGGACACCAACGTGGCGGGCAAGGTCTCCAAGGCCGCGTTCGACCGGAAGCTCCTGATGGAGACCTCCGGTCCGTCCAGCGAGGTCCTGAAGATCATGCCGCCGCTGACCATCTCCGACGAGGAGCTGGAGAAGGGCCTGGCGATCGTTCGCGACTCCGTCAAGTCCGTTCTCGCCTGATTTCGACGCTGATCACACGGGGTCGGGAGGGTGAAAAGGTCGTCAATCGGCTTTCACCTCTCCCGGCCCCGGCACGTCGTGCGGCAAGCTGCGTGTGGCCGAGTACCCGCGCAGTGCACCACTGAACAAAGATTCGCAGGAGGAAACGTGATCGTCCGGCACCTCTCGGATATCGAGGACACCGACGCCGACATCAAGACCGAGAACTGGCGCAGCAAGCGCATTCTCCTGGCCAAGGACAAGCTGGGCTTCTCGGTGCACGAGACCACGCTCTACGCCGGCACGGTGAACGACTTCTGGTACGCCAACCACATCGAGGCCGTGTTCATCACCGAGGGTGAGGGCGAGGTCGAGAACAAGGCGACCGGCGAGGTCCACCAGCTCAAGCCGGGCTCGATCTACGTGCTCAACGACGCGGACAAGCACCAGGTCCGCCCGAAGACGACCATGAAGACCGTCTGCGTGTTCAACCCGCCGGTCACCGGTCGTGAGGTCCACGACGAGAACGGCGTCTACCCGCTGATCGTCGAGGACGACGTCGCCAGCTGAGTTAAGCGACGCGCGCGGCGGGTACCCCGAGCACAGGGGGGACCCGCCGCGCTGTCTTTACCACCAGGGTTTTCCCCACGCGTCGACGTGGGGGAACGCGGGCACTTGACGTGTGCCGCTTCTTACCGAGGAACCGAGAACGGCGGGCGGTGTCCACCAGGGCATCGGCCCGCTCCGGCGGGAATTCGCGAAGGAGGCGCAACCCATGACCCTCGCTGATCTGAGCACCACGGACCGCTACCCCACCCGGGGCTCCGATTCGACGCTGCTCGATCGGACCGATCCGACCGTCTGGTCCGGTGTGAGCACCGGACCGGCCGCGCGCGACGAGCTGGCCGCTCACGACGCCAAGGGCTTCCACGTGGTGGAGGGACTGCTGTCCCCCGCCGAGGTGCAGGCGCACTGGCAGGAGCTGGAGAGGCTGATGCGCGATGAGAGGGTCCGCAACGACGAACGCACCGTCGTCGAACGTTCGTCGAACGAAGTCCGCTCCATCTTCGAGGTTCACGAGATCAGCGAACGGATCGGAGCGCTCGCCCGTGATCCGCGAGTGCTGGACCGCGCCCGGCAGATCCTGGGCTCGGACGTGTACGTGCACCAGAGCCGGATCAACTTCATGCCCGGCTACCGCGGTACGGGTTTCTACTGGCACTCGGACTTCGAGACGTGGCACGCCGAGGACGGCATGCCGGCCATGCGCGCGGTCAGCATCTCGATCGCGCTGACCGACAACTACCCGTTCAACGGCGGTCTGATGATCATGCCGGGCGCGCATCGCACGTTCGTGTCCTGCGCCGGTGAGACCCCGGAGGACAACTACAAGTCCTCGCTCAAGCAGCAGAAGGTCGGCGTCCCGTCCGAGGACAATATCACCAAGCTGGCCTACGAGCACGGGATCGAGCAGTTCACCGGCCAGGCGGGCTCGGCCTTGTGGTTCGACTCCAACTGCATGCACGGCTCGGGCAACAACATCACGCCCTACCCGCGCTCGAACATCTTCATCGTGTTCAACAGCGTGGACAACGCCCTGGTCGAACCCTTCGCGGCGAAGTCCCCCCGGCCGAACCACGTGGCGTCCAGGGACTTCACCCCCCTGAGGCGCTGATCCGGGCCCTGCCCGGAGCCTTCCCGCGAGGGCTCCGGGCGGGGAGCCGCGCGCCGATTCGAATCTCGCGCGAAGTTCGTAACCAGCTGCGGGACCGCACCATCAGAGCAGGCTCAGCGGACGGGGTGGGCGGCGAGGACTCTGCCGACCTCCGCCGCCGTTGCCGGGTCCAGGAGCGGGTACCTGCCTCCGGCCACGAAGCGCTCCGAGAGCTCGAAGGTGATCGTCTCGCCCTCCGCCAGGAAGTTCGCCGTGGCCTGGGTGTTCGTCGCGATGTTGTCCGGGTGCGTGATGGCGATGTCCGCGTAGGTCGCGGCGAGGTACGGGCTGGCGAACTGGGTGAACGAATCGCCCACCATGCGCACCGGATCGGTGATCATGCCGGTTTTGGGCGAGGACTTCAGGTGCAGCGGCTGGTGGAAGTCGCTGGGCTTGAACTGCGTGTTGTCCACTCCCCCGTCCGGCGCCAGCGAATAGGCCTGGATCGGCACCGTGCGGTCCTGCCCCAGCAGGTCCGGGATGTCCGCGGTGTGCGGGTACTGCCGTGACGGCGCCATCTTCCACGTGCCGGTGATCCCCGGAGACAGCCGCTCCGCGAGCTGGTAGACCATCGTCGCGCCGCCCTCGTGGGTCCAGTGCGTGTCGATGTCGTGGTAGATCGGGCGCCCGTTGCGCTCGGCGGTCTGCCGCAGCGGGGCGCGCAGATCGATCGCCCCGGTCGCCTTCGGGACCTCGCGCCAGAACGCTTCCCGCTCGGCGACGGAGCAGTCCTCGCCCGGGTAGGTCTCCGGCAGGTGCTCCGGGTACACAGTGGACTTGTCCGGGGCGATGACCAGCTGGAACCTCCGGCCCGAGGACTCCACGGACTTGCGCCAGGCGCGCAGCCCGGCGATCACCTCCTTCGTCGACCGGGACGGAACGCAGCGGTAGGACACGTCGTGGCCCAGGTACAGCCACCCGTCCCCGCCCTCGATGACCGGCGGGAACACGCTCTCGTCGATCGGCGGCTTGGCGTCCACCTGACCGGCGCCCACCGGCGAGCTGTGCGAGCCGCCCGCCAGCGGGGCCGGTTCGCCGAACACTCCCCTGCTGATCCCGTTGACCGCCTGCACCGCGCCCTTGCGGAACGGCAGGTGATCGGTCGCCCACCCGTTCAGGCCGGTGAAGAACCCGAAACCCTCGGTGACGCTGGGGAACTCGGCCAGCGGCCGGTTCTCCAGCTGCTCCGGCCGCGCACCGAACAGCCAGCTGCTCAACGGGGCGCTGAAGAACGCCAGCGCGCAGATCAACGCCACCAGCTGACGCCTGCCGTGCCGAGGCCGGTGCAGCGGGTGCTCCCGCGGCAACCACGCCTCGTGCACCGGCGGCAGCTCAGGAATCCTCATCGCTCACGCCCTCAGAACTGGTAGTACAGGAACGGGCTGAACGTGCCGGTGGCGACCAGCAGGCCCGCGTAGCCCAGGCCCGCCGTGAGCACCGCCGCGCGCACCGCGTACGCCTCGCGGGTGCGGACGGCCTCCAGGAACGGGCCGGTTCCCGAGCCCGCGGGCAGCAGCACCACGATCAGCGCGACCAGCAGGAAGAACAGCCGCTGGTGGGTCATCGACGCCGAGACGATGTCGGTCAGCCCCGCCAGGTCGGGCACCAGCATGTGCCCCAGCATCCCCAGCGCGCTGGCCAGGTCCGGCGCGCGGAAGAACACCCAGCCGATCACCACCAGCAGCATCGTCAACGCCCTCCGGCCCAGCCGGAAGCGCCGGTCCGAGGGTGCCGTCGACCAGCCGAAGCGGCGTTCCAGCACCAGCAGCGAACCGTGGAAGAGCCCCCACACCAGGTACGTCCACGCCGCACCGTGCCAGAAACCGGTGAGCACGAAGATGATCGTCAGGTTCCGGTACGTCTTCGCGGTGCCCAGCCGGTTTCCGCCGAGCGGGATGTAGACGTAGTCGCGGAACCAGCGCGACAGCGACATGTGCCAGCGCCGCCAGAACTCGGTGATCGTCACCGACGAGTAGGGCCGCGCGAAGTTCTCCGGCAGCCGGAACCCGAGCATCCGGCCCAGCCCGATCGCCATGTCCGAGTAGCCGGAGAAGTCGAAGTACAGCTGCATCGCGTAACCGATCGCGCCCAGCCAGGCGATCGCGAACGTCATGTCGTGGGCGGGAGTCGCGAAGCAGGCGTCGACCATCGGCGCCAGCGTGTCGGCGATGACGACCTTCTTCGTCAGACCCCACGCGAAGCGCGGGAAACCGGCCGCGATGTCGTCGAGCCGGTGGGTGCGGCGCTGCGGCAGCTGGTCGGCGATCTCCCGGTAGCGCACGATCGGACCCGCCACCAGCTGCGGGAACATCGCGATGTAGGTGATGAACGAGACCGGGTCGCGCAGCGCGGGCCGCTCGCCCCGGTAGATGTCCACCACGTAGGAGATGTGGTGGAACGTGTAGAACGAGATCCCGATCGGCAGGGCCAGCTGCAGCACCGGGTAGTCGCCGCCGAACCAGCGCGCCAGCACCGCCAGCTGCTCGGTGGCGAAGCCCGCGTACTTCCAGATCAGCAGGATCGTCAGGTTGAACGCGACCACGCCGACCAGCAGCCACCTGCGGCGTTCCCGCTGGCCCGGCCATTCGGCGCCCGGTTCCAGGCGACGACCGGCCAGGAAGTTCACCGCGATGCAGGCCAGCAGCAACAACGTCGTGCCGCCCGCACCGCTGGCGTAGAACACGAGGCTGGCCACCGCGATGACGACGTTGCGCCCGCTTCGAGGTGCCACCAGCACGACCGCGAGCACGGCCGGCAGGAAGTACCACAGGAACAGCGGCGAAGCGAACGACATGAAGGGCCTCGGTTGCGGGAGGCCCACGCCTCCTCGGTCGGTTACCGGAGAAGGAGCCTAACCGAGGCCCGCACGCCGCATGCCCGGAATGGACCGGGCTCTCACCCTCACCTGATCCGGCGCCGCCTGGCCACCTCGGAGAGCACCACACCGGCCGCGACCGAGGCGTTGAGCGACTCGACACCGGCCGACATCGGGATCGACACCGTCTGGTCGCAGGTCTCCCGCACCAGGCGGGACAGGCCCCGGCCCTCCGAACCGACGACGACCACGAGCGGACCGGTGGCCAGCTCCAGCTCGTCGGAGATGATGTCGGAATCGGCGTCCAGGCCGATGACCATCAGCCCGGCTTCCTTGTAGTCCTTGAGCGTGCGCGTCAGGTTGACGGCCTTGGCGACCGGCAGCTTCGCCGCCGTGCCCGCGCTGGTCCGCCACGCCACCGCCGTGATGCCGGCGCTCCGGCGCTGCGGCACGACCACGCCGTGCGCGCCGAACGCGGCCGCCGAGCGGATCACCGCTCCCAGGTTGCGCGGGTCGGTGACCCCGTCCAGCGCCACGATCAGCGGCGGCAGACCGGTGTCGTGCGCGGCCGTCAGCACCTCGCCGGGGTGGGCGTACTCGAACGGCGGCACCTGCAGGGCCAGGCCCTGGTGCATCGCGTTGCTGGTCAGCCGGTCGAGCTCCACGCGCGGCACGTCGAGCACCGGGATGCCGCGGTTCTTGGCCTCGCGGACCGCCTCGGTGACGCGGTCGTCGACGTCGATGCCCTGCGCCACGTACAAGCCGGTGGCCGGGACGCCCGCGCGGACGCACTCCACGACCGGGTTGCGCCCGGCGACGAGCTCGGGCGCGTTCTCGGCCGACGCCTGGCGCTTCGCGCGCTGCTGGTCGGCCTTGGCGCGCTGGTCGGCGCGCTTCTTGGCCGGGTGCGTGACGCGCTCCTCGGCCTTCGGCGTCGGGCCCTTGCCCTTGAGACCGCGACGTCGCTGCCCGCCGGAGCCGACGACCATGCCCTTCTTGTTGGTCTTGCGCACACCACCGCGGCGCTTGTCATTGCCGGCCACGAGTTACCCGTCTTTCAATGTCCACGTCGGACCGTCGGGGGTGTCCTCGACGGCGATCCCGCCCTCCTGCAACCGGTCCCGCAGCAGGTCGGCGGTGGCGAAGTCGCGCTCCGCACGCGCCTTCTGGCGCTGTTCGAGCACCAACCGCACGGCTTCGCCGAGCGCGTCGTACGCGGCGTTGCCACCGTCCTCGGCCCACTGCGGCGACAGCGGATCCAGGCCGAGCACGCCGGTCATCGCGCGCACCGCGGAGGCGGCGGCGCGGGCCGCCTCGTCGTCACCGCGGTCCAGCGCGGCGTTGCCCTCGCGGACCGCCGCGTGCACGGCGGCGGTGGCCTGCGGCGTGCCCAGGTCGTCGTCGAGGGCGCGGGCGAAGTCCTCGGAGACCTCGCTCGGCTCGACCGAACCGGTGCGGTCGACGACCTTGCGGACGAAGTTCTCGATCCGGCCGAACGCCGACGCCGCCTCCTTCAGGCCCGCTTCGGAGAACTCGATCGTCGACCGGTAGTGCGGCGTCACCAGGTAGTAGCGCAGCTCGACGGCGCGGGCGCGCTCCAGCACCGCCGGGATGGACAGCACGTTGCCGAGCGACTTCGACATCTTCTCGCCGCTCATGGTGACCCACGCGTTGTGCATCCAGTACTGCGCGAACCCGTCGCCCGCCGCGTTGGACTGCGCGAGCTCGTTCTCGTGGTGCGGGAACACCAGGTCCAGGCCGCCGCCGTGGATGTCGAACTCGCCGCCCAGGTAGAAGGTGGCCATCGCCGAGCACTCCAGGTGCCAGCCCGGACGACCGTGACCCCACGGCGTCGGCCAGCTCGGCTCACCCGGCTTGGCGCCCTTCCACAGCGTGAAGTCGCGCGGGTCGCGCTTGCCGGAGGCCAGCGACTCGCCCTGCTGCACCTCGTCGAGGCGCTGCCCGGACAGCCGACCGTACTCGTCGCCGTAGGAGGCGACGTCGAAGTAGACGTCACCGCCGGAGGCGTAGGCGTGCCCCTTGTCGATCAGGCGCTGGATCAGGTCGATCATCTGCGTGACGTGCCCGGTGGCGCGCGGCAGCACCGACGGCGGCAGGCAGCCCAGCCGGTCGTAGGCCGACTCGAAAGCGCGCTCGTGCGTGGACGCCCACTCCCACCAGGGCCGACCGGCGTCGGCGGCCTTGGTGAGGATCTTGTCGTCGATGTCGGTGACGTTGCGCACCAGGCGCACGTCGTAACCCGAGTGCTGCAACCAGCGCCGCAGCACGTCGAAGTTCAGCCCGCTGCGGACGTGGCCGACGTGCGGAACGCCTTGCACGGTGGCACCACAGACATAGATCGACGCCACTCCGTCGCAGCGCGGGTGGAACTCGCGCGTCGTGCGGGTCGCTGTGTCATGTAGGTGCAGGCTCACGCCTCCGATGGTACGGGGAAGCACTTCGGGGCAATCACGACAGGCCGATTGTCGTCAAGGGCGATCTGGAAGGTGGGACGCCTCAGCTGAGCAGATCTCCGACCGCGTCGATCAAGCCGGTCGGGCGCTCGGTGGTGGGAGCGGGGTCGACGATCGCGACCTGGCATCCGACACCGGCAGCGCCGCCGTCGGCTTCCTCGCTGTCGCCGACCATCAGCGCCTCCTCGGGAGCGACGCCGAGGCGTTCGCAGGCCCGCAGGAAGATCTTCGGGTCAGGCTTGATCACCTCTTCGAGGTAGGACAGCAGGAACTCGTCGACGTGCTTGCTGATGTCGAGCCGGTCGAAGGCCGGGCGGATGTCGAAGGCGATGTTGCTGATCACGCCGACCTTCACCCCCTGCTCGTGCAACCGGCGCAGCACCTCGGCGGTGTCCGGGTACGGGGTCCACTGATCGGGGTCGATCAGCCGCGCGTAGAGGCTCTCGGCCTGCGCGTTCGGAATTCCGGAGCTGCGCAGCACCTCGACGTAGACCTTGCGGTGCAGCACGGGGTCGAGGTCGCGGCTCTCCCAGGCTTCGATGAACTCGTCACCGAGCTCGGTGATCCGGCCGGTCGGAGCGGTCATCCGGCGCATGATCTCGGCCTGCGCGGAGAGGTCGAAGGGACTGCCGTCGGCGTCGGTGAGGTCGGAGTACCAGGACGGGTTCTCCTCCAGGCGGAACAAGGTGCCGGAGAAGTCGAAGATCACCGCTCGCAGAGTCACACCCTCAACGGTATGCGGCTTCGGCGAAGCGGACATGAACATGCGGTCAACCTCACGACCAGGAGCGCGGAATTCCCCCGTTCGCCGCGCCGGGCTCCGGGAGCGGGCGGTTCCGGCCCGAACCGCCCGTGGTCGTCAGGCTAGAACTGCCCGCACTGGACGCGAGATTCCGGATTGTGGAAATGGCGGCTCTGGTCGTTCTTCATCGGGAGGACTATGGCCGCAACGCTCGCCGAGGCGCTCAGCCACAGCAGCACGACCGCCAGCGCCACGTCGAGCTCGTCGCCGAGCGACCAGAGCACGACCGACACCGGCCACATCACCAACGGCTGCACAACGAGCAGCCGACGCACCCACCGGTTCCGCTCGATCAACATGGTTCGAGCATCGCGCGCCGGGCCCCCGGATCAGAAGAGCGCCGCCCCTGAGTTTTCCCGGACTCCAACTACCCGACACACCGGGGTACCTGCCCGTTGACTCAGCGGAAAACCAACGCGGTCGCGACCGCCGCGATGCCCTCGCCACGACCGGTCAGGCCCAGCCCGTCCGAGGTCGTGCCCGCGACCGACACCGGAGCTCCGACCGCCTTGGACAGCACCTGCTGCGCCTCCTCGCGGCGCTTGCCGATGCGCGGCGCGTTGCCGATCACCTGCACCGCCGCGTTGCCGATCGCGCAGCCGGCGGCGTCGATCCGGGCGCGGACCTCCTCCAGCAGCTCCGCGCCGTGCGCGCCGGCCCAGCGGTCGTCGCCGGTCCCGAACACCGCGCCCAGGTCACCCAGGCCCGACGCCGACAGCAGCGCGTCGCACAGCGCGTGTGAGGCCACGTCGCCGTCGGAGTGCCCGGCGCAGCCGTCCACGCCCGGCCACTGCAGCCCGGCGATCCAGCACTCGCGCCCGGCCTCGACCGGATGCACGTCGACACCCTGCCCGACGAACGGCAGACGATCAGTCACTTGGGGGAACTCTCCTCGGTGGCCAGCACGGCCTCGGCGATCGCCAGGTCGAAAGCGGTCGTGATCTTCAGGGCGTCCGGGTGTCCGTCGACGGTGCGAACCTTGCCCCCGACGCGCTCGACCAGCCCGGCGTCGTCGGTGGCGATGTCGCCCGCGGCGGCGTAGGCCTGTCGCAGCACGTCGATGTTGAAGCCCTGAGGGGTCTGCACCGCGCGCAGCGGTGCGCGGTCGACGGTCTCCACGACCGTTCCCGACTCGTCGACCTTCTTGATCGTGTCCGTCACCGGGAGCACCGGGATCACGGCGGGCGCACCGGCCTCCACCGCGGACACGACATCGCGGATCATGGTCGCCGGGGTGAAGCACCGCGCGGCGTCGTGCACCAGCACGACCCGGGCGTCCGGAGCCACCTCGGCGACGGCGCCCAGCGCCAGGCGCACCGAGTCGGTTCGCTCGGCACCGCCTGGCACCACGTGCGCGTTCGGCAGCGTGGCGAGCTCGGCCGCCACGACCTCGACCTGGTCGGGCGGCGAAGCCACCACGACGTGCTGCACGCAGCCCGAGCCCAGCAGGCCCCGGACCGCGCGCAGCAGTAAAGACTCACCCTTCACCGGAACCAGCGCCTTGGGCGTGCCCAGCCCCAGACGCACCCCGCGACCAGCTGCGGGGACCAGCGCGACAACGCTCACGCTTCAGCCGTTTCCGATGATCAAACCGCGGCGGCGAGGACTTCGTCCAGCAGTGTTTCCGCCTTGCCTTCGTCAGTGCCCTCCGCCAGCGCCAATTCGCTGACCAGGATCTGACGGGCTTTCGCCAGCATTCGCTTCTCGCCTGCGGACAGGCCACGATCCTTCTCGCGTCGCCAGAGGTCGCGCACCACTTCGGCCACCTTGTTCACATCGCCGGAGGCGAGTTTCTCGAGGTTGGCCTTGTACCGACGAGACCAGTTCGTGGGCTCCTCGGTGTGCGGGGCCCGCAACACGTCGAAGACTCGATCCAGACCCTCTTGACCGACGACGTCCCGAACACCGACGATCTCGGCGTTGTCAGCGGGAACGCGCACCGTCAGGTCGCCCTGCGCGACCTTGAGGACGAGGTACTGCTTCTCCTCGCCCTTGATCACACGAGTCTCGATTGCTTCGATGAGCGCGGCACCGTGGTGCGGGTAGACGACGGTCTCTCCGACCTTGAAAACCATGTGTCCTCTGCCCCTTTCGCTACCCCCACTTTAACACGTAGGGCAACTGGGCCTCGACCACCTCACCATCCGTAATTGCAGGTCAGAGCATGGACGGGACTTGACAAGACCTGCTCCGACGTGCAAGGCAGCCCTCTTCGGCCCTGTGAAACCATCCACTATGGACCGTCCGGACGGGTGGTCTCCCGGGCCTGTCGGAGCCCCGCGATACGTAGTTCGGCAAGCCCCTGCACGACCCCAGGGGGGTGGGGATTAAGCTCCACGTGGTTGTCCGGCAATCAGGAAGGGACGCTGCAACCGTGAGCCGCCCTCAGCACCTCAAGGCCGTCCGCCTGCGGTTGATCCCGGCCGCACTCGGACTCGGCGCCGTCGTCGCCCTCGCTGGCTGCAGTGCCGGTCAGATCACCGAGACCGACACGCAGGTCGCCGCTGTCAACGGCGGCAGCGGTGACGCGAAGCAGGTCGCCGTCCGCAACGCCACGCTCTCCTTCCCGACCGAGGGCGCGTTCTACCGCGCCGGCTCGTCGGCGCCGCTGGAGCTCGTCCTGAGCAACGAAGGCACGGACGACAAGCTCGTGCGGGTCACGAGCCCGTACGCGGCATCGGCGCAGGTCAGCGGCACCAGCGACCTCCCGAGCAACACCGCTCTGCACGCGACCGGACCGTCGGCCCAGCCGGCGACCGCCGGCCAGCGCACGGTGCAGATCACGCTGAACGGGCTCAAGCAGGACATCACGCCCGGGGTGACCATCCCGGTGACGTTCGTGTTCGCGAAGGCCGGTCAGGTCACCATCCAGGTGCCGATCGGCGAGGACCACAACCCGCGCCCGGAGCACGGCAGCCAGACCCCCGGAGGCCACCAGGCCGGCGGCGGTCACTGACCCGAAGACCTCACCTGAAGCCCGGGAGCGCCCCCAAGCGCCCCGGGCTTCAGCGCGTTCACACCCCGCC
>NZ_SMLA01000014.1:0-118191 GCF_004349225.1 Saccharopolyspora karakumensis | reverse complement strand
GAGTCGGGTCCTCGCGCTGGATTCCCGGAGGCAGGCCGACCGGGAGGGATTCTGCTTCGGTTCGGGTTTCCCCGGTGCTCGGGGAGACCGCGAGGAGCCGCTTGGTGCCGACTTCCACGACGTAGAGCACGTCCTCGTGGATCGTGATGCCCTGCGGCTGGTCCAGCCCGTCCGCGAGGGTCACGACCGAACCGTCCTCGATGCGCACGACAGCGCCGAGGGAGTCGTCCGTGGCGTAGTGGCGGCCTTCGGCGTCGAGGGCGACGTCCACCGGGTGCGGGAGCTCGGCGATCGGGGTCACCGCGTCGGCTTCGTCGATGTGGATCACCCGGCCGGCGCCGGTTTCGGCCACGAGCAGGCCGGTCTCGGTGATGGCGATGCCGGTGGGCTCGGCGAGGTCCTTCACGCGCATCCGGACCTCGCGGGTCGCGGGGTCGAAGGTCCGCACGTCGCCGTGCATCGAGGTGATGTGCACCAGCCCGCCACCTGCGGCGACGCCGTGGCAGGCGCCGCCCGCGATCGGCTGGATCAGGCCCCCGGTCACCAGATCTCCGTCAGCGAGCCGGAAGTGGTCGCCCGCGTAGACCCGGCCCGCCTCGTCGGCGGCCACGCCGAACGGACCGTGCAGCCCCCGGCCCACGACCGTGCGGGTCCCCAGCGCGTCGACCTGGGTCACGCCACCGCTGCCGTAGCTGGACACGAGCATCCGGTTCTCCCGGTCGAACGCCGCGTTGTCCATGCCCGCCACACCGGTCTCGATGGTGCTGCGGCGTCCCGTGTCCGGGTCGATGCGGGTGACGATGCCCGCCTGGCCCCGCGACAGCACCACCAGCGCGCCGTCGTGGTCGAAGCGCACGGCCACCGGTTCGTGCACGTCGTCGGCGACCTCCTGCGGGGCGCCGCCGTCCGGGGAGACCCGCCAGACCTGGCCGGTCATCATGTGCGGGTAGTACAGCGAACCGTCGGGACCCTGCTGCATCGCGTTGCCCATCGCCAGACCTTCGGCGAGCACCACGATCTCGCCGGTGTCGGGCAGCAGCTCCACGACCCGCCCGCCCGGCCGCATCTCGTTGACGAACAGCCGGTCGCCCACGCAGGTGATGCCGTTGGGCACCCGGATCTCCTCCGACAGCAACGTGAACTCGCCGTTGGGGGAGCGGCGCCACACCCGCTGCGGGGTGATGTCGGCGATGTACATCGAACCGTCGGAGCCGAAGGCCAGGTCGTCCGGCGCCTGCACCGGGCCGTCGGCGGGAACGACGACCTCGACCTCGCCCGTGGTCGCGTCGACGGCGCTGATCTGCCCGGCCAGGAACTGCGCGACGTAGAGCCGCTTGTCGGGTCCGAAGGTGATGCCGTTGGACCCCCACAGCGGGCTCGGCCGGTTGAGCCTGCGCATCGACCAGCGCTCGCTTCGCGGCGTGCCGAAGCCGGGGAAGCGGGTGTTCACCATGTGACCGGGAGCTCCTTCAGTCCGTAGATGGCGTGATCGCCGGCCCACGCGACCTCCTCGTCCGCGAGCCGCAGGGTCGGGAACCGCCGCAGCAGCGCCGGGAACGCGATGCGCATCTCCATCCGTGCCAGCGGAGCGCCCAGGCAGTGGTGGATGCCGTGCCCGAACCCGAGGTGCGGTGCGGCGGGGCGGGCGATGTCGAAGCGCTCCGGATCCTCGACCAGGCCCGGGTCGCGGTTGGCGGCGGGGAGGTTGAACGACACCAGGTCGCCGCGCCGGATCGTCACGCCACCGAGCTCCACGTCCCGCGTGGCCAGCCGGGGCGAACCGGAGTTGACCACGCTCAGCCACCGCATCAGCTCCTCGACCGCGCCCGGGACCGACTCGGGATCGTCGCGCACCGCGGCCAGCTGATCGGGGTGGCGCAGCAGCGCCAGCGTGCCCAGGCCGAGCATGTTGGAGGTCGTCTCGTGGCCGGCGACGAGCAGCAGGTTCGCCACGCCGATGAGCTCGGCGTTGGTGAGCTCATCGTCGTGCTCGCGGATCATCATGCCGATGAGGTCGTCGCCGGGATCGCGGCGGGCCCGCTCGACCAGGTCGGTCATGTAGGCCTGCGCTGCGCGCCCCAGCTCGACCTTGTCGTCGTCGGAGACGGTGAGGTCGAGCTGCTCGCGGGTGCGCTCCTGGAACTCGTCGCGGTCGGCGACCGGCACGCCCAGCAGCTCGCAGATCACCAGCGACGGGATCGGCAGCGCGTACTGCGACACCAGATCGGCCGGACTGCCGTGCCGTTCCAGCAGGTCCAGGTGCTCGTCGACGATCTCGGTGATGCGCGGCTCCATGCGGCGCATCCGGCGGACCGTGAACTCCGGGGTGAGCATCCGCCGCAGCCGGTTGTGCTCCGGCGGGTCCATCGACAGCAGGTTCCCGCTGCCGTCACCGGAGAGGTGGCGCGGATCGCGGGTCGCCCCACCGACGAGGTCGGCGGTGGTCCAGCCGTTGCTGAAAACGGTGGTGTCGCCGAGCATCCGGCGCACGTCCTCGTGGCGGGTCAGCAGCCACGCGGGCGGGCCGAACGGGGTGGGCACCCGCACGATTCCGGCGCCGTCGCGGACGGCCTCCACGTCGGGAGCCGGACCGAATCCGCTCCGGCGGCGGCTGACCTCGATGACGGCGGGCTCGGTTGCCTCGGGCACGAGCGTTCCCCCTTGGTTAAGTCGCATGACTTAACCAAGGTACCCGAACAGCTCAGGACGGGACCGCGCCCCGCTGCCTGACCCGCACCGCGGTCTCCTGGATCGCCTCGACCAGCCGCGCCGTCTCCCGCGCTCCGCGCAGCCAGGACCGCTCGATCTCCGGCGTCCGGCCCTCGCGCACCGCATCGGCGAAGGAGGCCAGCGAATCGCGGAACTGGTGCGAGGCGTCGAGCGTGAACTCCTCGGCGTGGTCCTGCTCCTGCAGCCGCAGCAGCGGGCGGTGCTCGGCCGGCGGGGTGAACGCGCGCTCCAGGCTCAGGTGCGCCGCATCGCCCCACAGCGCGTAGCGGGAGCGGTAGGCGTGCTGGAAGCCGAACTCGAGATCGGCGAAGACCCCGTTCTCCGACACCAGGAGCGCGTGCCCGGCCATGTCCACGCCGGTGTCGGTGTCGACCCGCAGCGTCGCACCGGCCACCGTCAGCCCTTCGCCGAGCATCAGCTGCGCGGCCCGGATCGGGTACACCCCGACGTCGAGCAGGCATCCCGCGCCCAGCTCGGGATCGTAGCGGATGTCCCCGGCGCGCGGCGAGGGAACGCCGAAGGCCGAGCTGAAGGTCCGCAACCTGCCCAGCCGTCCGCGCTCGACGAGCTCGCGCACGACCTCGTGCTGCGGGTGGTGCAGGAACGCGAAGTTCTCCCGCAGCAGCAGTCCTCGCTCGGCGGCCAGCGCCACCAGTTCACCTGTCTGCTCGGCCGAAACCGTCATCGGCTTCTCGCACAGCACGTGCTTGCCCGCGCGCAGCGCGCGTTGCGCCCACTCGAAGTGCAGCGAGTTCGGCAGCGACAGGTACACCGCGTCGATCGCGGGGGAGTCGATCATCTCCTCGTAGCTCATCGCGGTCCCGCCGTGCTCGGCCGCGAAGCGCTCGGCCCTGGCCGGAGCCCGGCTGGCGGCCCCGGCGACCCGGGAACCCCCGATCTCGTGGAGCGCGGGCAGCATTCGTCGTTCGGCGATTCCGGAGCAGCCGAGCACGCCCCACGCCACCGGCTGGTTCATCGGTGATCCCTCGCAGACTCCTCGATGCGGCGCAACGCGTGCAGCGTAGGGGATTCCGGTGAACCGTCGCGGGACGCTCAGGAGGTTCGGCCGCGCCGCGCCAGCAGGGCGGCGAAGGCCGGAACGCCCACCAGCGCGGTCATGACGCCCACCGGAACCTCCTGCGGGGCGGCGACGGTCGTGGCCAGGACGTCCACCCACACCAGCAGGATCGCGCCCAGCACGGCCGTGACCGGCAGCAGCGCGCGGTGCCGCGGTCCCACCAGCAGCCGCGCGGCCTGCGGCAGGACCAGGCCGACGAACCCGATCGCCCCGGCCGCCGCGACGAGCGTGGCGGTCAGCAGCGCGGTGGCCACCAGCAGCACGACCCGCAGTCGCGTGACGTGCACGCCCAGCGCCGCGGCCGTGTCGTGCCCCAGCGCGAAGGCGTCCAGCGCCCCGGCCCGCGACAGGCACAGCAGAAGGCAGACCGCGCACACCGCGCCCGAGACCGCCACGTCGTTCCAGCGGGCGCCCGAGAGCGAACCGAGCAGCCAGAACAGCACGCCCCGGGTCTGCTCGGCGTCCGCCGAGGTGATCACGACGAACGAGGTCAGGGCCGAGAACAGCTGCGTCCCGGCGACACCGGCGAGCACCAGGTGCGTCGTGGTGCCACCGGCCACCGCGCCCAAGGTCATCACCAGCGCGAACGCGACCAGCGCACCGGCGAAGGCACCCGCGGTCAACCCGATCGCGCCCGCGCCCAGCCCGAGGATCACCACCAGCACCGCGCCGGTCGAGGCGCCCGCCGACACGCCCAGCAGGAAAGGGTCGGCGAGCGGGTTGCGCAGCAGCGACTGCAACACCGCGCCGCACACCCCGAGCCCGGCGCCGCAGATCGCCGCGAGCACCGCGCGCGGCAGCCGCAGCTGCCAGACGATGCCCTGCCCGATCCGCGACACGTCGGTGTCGCCCAGGCCCAGCCGCGCGCCCACCACCCCGGCCACGTCGGTCACCGACAGGGGAGCCGGGCCGAGCGTGACCGCCACGGCGATCGACAGCAGCAGCAGCGGAATCCCGGCCAGCACGATCAGCGAGGAGGGCAGGCGTCCGGTCCTCACCGCCGCTCCAGCTCGGCCAACCTGTCGGCGAGCCGCTCGATGCCGGTGATCGTGCGCATGCTGATGTTCATCTCGGTGCCGGTCATGCTCATCCACCGGCCCTCGCCCACGGCGGGCAGCCGTGACATCGCGGGGTCGGTGCGCAGGAATTCCTGCTTGGCGGCGAGGGAATCGCCTTCGCCGTCGCGGGTGAGGTCGCCGAGCACCAGCAGGTCGGGGTCGCGGGCGAGCACGTCCTCCCACGACACCTGCGGCCACATCGAGCGCACGTCGTCGTAGGCGTTGCGCACCCCGAGGGTGCGGGTCATGATCGCCGGCGCGCCGGTCGAGCCCGCCACGTAAGGGGATTCGGTGCGGGCGAACCAGAACAGCACCGAGGTGTCCCGGTGGGGAACGGCCTTGCGCTGGGCGTCGGCCACCCGCTGCCGCAGCTGCGCCACCAGCGCCTCGCCGCGCTGCGGGACGTCGAAGATCGTGGCGATCTCCTGCACCTCCCGGTAGATGTCGTCGAGCTCGACCGGCTCGGCGAGCGGCGCCTCCTCGGGAAAGCAGTTGGAGGGCGAGAGGTAGGTGGGGACCCCCAGCTCGGCGAAGCGCTCCCGCGAGGCCACGCCCTCGTCGGTGAACACCGCCTGGTAGGCGCCCAGCACCACGTCGGGCTCGGCGGCCAGCACCGATTCGAACGACGGGTTGTTGTCGGAAAGCCGCGGTACCCGGGCGTTCTCGGCGGCCAGCGCCGGATCGACCGGATCGGTCCAGGTCGCGGTGCCCACCATCCGGTCCGCCAGGCCCAGCGCCAGCATGATCTCGGTGGTCGACTGGTTGAGGCTCACGGCGCGGCGCGGTGGTTCGGACACCGAGACGTGCCCGTCGCAGTTGGGCAGCGACACCCGAGGCGGAGCCGACTCCGTCGCGGGTGCGTTGCAGGCGGCGAGTGCGGTGGCGCAGAGCAGCATCAAGCCCGTGCGCGTCCAGCGTAAGAACACGTTGTGCGGAAATCCTCACCCCAGGCCCATGCGCGAGACCTGGTCGGCCGATTCCCGGAGCCGGGTGCGGATCCGGGGAGCCGGCAGGTCTTCGGGCTCGGGCTCCACCGGGCGAGCCGCCTTCCCGGATCGAGTGCGATCCAGTGGCTCGGGCTCGCCCGTCACCCCTACCGCTGCGCGTCAGCTCCGGCTTCCGACCGGATTCCCATCGGCCACACGTGGCGCGACCGGCTCGCGATCGAGTCTAACCGGCCGGGGTGACGTCGATCCGGCGGCCGTTGCGCCGGATCGCCTCGACGTCGCGTGCTGCGGGGTGGCATCGCCGGTGACCAGTGATGACGCTGTGCGGAGGCCCGGTTCGCTCCGGAAAGATCCGGGTCAAGAAGGATCCACTGTGGACTACTGGTGCGTGCCGCCGTCGACGCGGATCTCGGTGCCGGTGATGAAGGCGCCGTCGTCGGAGGCGAGCATCGCGACCACCCCGGCCACGTGCTCCGGCGGTGCGAATCCGCTGCCGAGGGCGGGGGAGAGCTTGGTGAACAGGTCCCAGTCGGTGTCGGCGGGCAGCCCGTCCGCGGTGGTCTCGGTGATGCCGCTGCGAATCGCGCCGGGCACCAGCGAGACGGCGCGCAGGCCCTGCTTGGCGTACTCCAGGGCGATGCTGTGGGTGAACGACTGGATGCCGCCCTTGCTCGCGGCGTAGGCGGCCATGTACGGGTGGGCGAAGTTGGCCGAGGTCGAGCTGAAGTTGATCACCACCCCGCCTCCGGCCTCCAGCAGCGCGGGCAACGCGGCGCGGGTGACCAGGAAGGTGCCCGTGAGGTTGACCGCGAGGATCCGGTTCCACAGCTCCAGCGAGCACTCGTGCGTGTGCGCGCTGCGCAGCATTCCCGCCGCGTTGACCAGCACGTCCAACCCGCCCAGCTGCTCGGCCGCGGCCGGCACCGTCGCGTCGACGGCGTCCTCCTGGGAGATGTCCAGGGGCAGGGTGCCCAGTCGGTCGCAGGTGCCGGCGTCGGCCGCGCGCCGCGAGGTCTCCTTCAGTCCGGCCTCGTCGATGTCGGTGGTCAGCACCCTGGCCCCCTCGTCGAGCAGGCGCAGCACGCTGGCCTGCCCGATCCCCGACGCTCCACCTGTCACGAGCACGCGCTTGCCGTTGAGCCTGTCCATCGCGATCGCGTCCTTCCGCACCCTCGAACGCCCCGACCGGGCCTTCGTGAGGCTCAACGCACGACCGGGCCGGAAGTTGCTCATGAACCGAGGGTGAGCAGTCGATCGTCCGGTGTGGACGAATGTGACGAACGTCGGTCACAGCGGGTAGATCTCGGGCTGGACTCCACACGGAGCGTTAGTTAGGTTAGGCGCACTTAACTCACTGCGAGGTGTGGAAATGCGCTGGATGCGGACCCTGGGGCTGATCATGGCAGTCCTGCTGGGAATCGCCCTGGCCGGCTGCGGCGCGGCCGGTCCCGAGAACGACGCGCCTGCCGCCGGATCGGCGGACGGCCAGTTCCCGGTCACCATCGAGACCGCGTTCGGTGACGTCACCGTTCCGGAGCGTCCCCAGCGGGTCGTCGCGCTGGGCTGGGGCGACGCCGAAACCGCGCTGAGCCTCGGGGTGCAGCCCGTCGGCGCCGCCGACTGGCTGCCGGTGGGCGGCGACGGCGTCCCGCCGTGGATCCCCGCCGACAAGCGCTACGCCACGCCGCCGAAGATGCTCGGCACCATGGAGGTCGACATGGAGGCCGTCGCGGCGCTCCAGCCCGACCTGGTCCTCGACACCCGCGCCAGCGGCGACAAGGAGCGCTACAACCTGCTCAACCGGCTCGGCGTTCCGGTGGTGAGCATCCCGCCGGGCGGCGAGAGCTACCTGACCACCTGGGACCAGCAGCTGGACATGGTCGGCAAGGCGCTGGGCAAGTCCGCCGAAGCCGCGCAGCAGAAGGCCGACCTGGAGGCGAAGTTCCAGCAGGCCGCCGCCGCGCACCCGCAGTTCGCGGGCAAGACCGTGGCCGTCGGCGCGAAGATGGTCGGCTCCTACGGCGCCTACGTCAACGGCGGTTCGCGCCTGGAGTTCATGGAACGGCTGGGATTCCGCCAGTCGCCGGCCGTGCAGGCGATGGCCGGGGACAACTTCTTCGTCAGCGTCTCGCCCGAGCGCATGGACCTGTTCAACGCCGATCTGACCGTGATGTTCCCGATCGGCCTGTCCGCCGCGGAGGTCGACGAGGACCAGATGTTCCAGTCGCTGCAGTCGGTCCGCGAGCACCGCGCCGTCGTGCTGCACGACGACCAGGCCGTGCAGGCGTTCTCGGCGGGCACCGCCGCGGGCATGTCCTACGCGGTGGACGAGGTCGTGCCGTTGATCGCGGAGGCCCAGGCGGGCTGAGCCCGCGCCGACGCGCACCACTGATCAGGAGAACGATTCCGTGCCCTCGTGGGACCCGAGTGAGGCCGAGCAGGTCACCTCCGCAGCACAACTCCGCGAGGTCGTCGCACCGCCGCACCCGGAGATCGCCGAGAAGGTGGTCTCCGGGATCGACGGCGTCAGCCGCCGGTTCATCGAGCGGTCGCGGTTGTTCTTCGTGGCCACCGCGGGCGAGGACGCGAGGATCGACGTCTCGCCGCGCGGCCCGCAGCGTCGTGGTCTTCGACGACGGCAAGACGCTGGCCTACGCCGAACGGCCCGGCAACCGGCGCATGGACGGGTTGCACAACCTGCTGCGGAACCCGCAGGTGGGGATGCTGTTCCTGATCCCCGGCGCCAACCACGTGCTGCGGGTCAACGGCACCGCCACCATCGTGCGGTCTGCGCCGTTCATGGCCGACCTCGCGCTCAACGGAGTGCCCCCGGCGCTGGCGGTGGTGGTCGAGGTCGGGGAGCTGTTCGTGCACTGCGGCCGGGCGCTGCTCAAATCCGGTGTCTGGCGACCCGGCACCTGGCCGGACGACGAGCAGCCCGGCGTGATGGCGCTCTTCGAATCCCAGCAGGCGCTCAAGCTTCGGGCGTGACACCGCGAGCGGGAACCACCGGGACCGCCAGCAGGGCGAAGCACCCGGCCACGGCGAAGGCGATCGGGTAGCCGGCCACCGCGATGAGGGCTCCCATCACGGGCGGGACCGCGGTGGCCGTGAGCGACTGACCGGTGTTCTGCGCTCCCATGGCCCGCCCGCTCCAGTGCGGGCCCGCGATCTCGGCCACGGCGGTGAACGCCAGGCCGTTGTGGGCCACCGCGATGACCGAGGCGACGATCATGAAGGCCAGCGCCAGGGGAGTGCCGGAGAACGCCGCCAGCCCGCCCATCGCGATCGCCGAACCGAAGGCGAAGTAGCGGATCGGGCGCACCCGGCTGCCGATCCGGTCCGACCAGATCCCCGCCCCGACCCGGCTCAGGGCGCTGAGCAGCTGCGTCGTGCCGACCAGGGCGCTGGCGGCGGCGGTGGTCCAGTGCTGGGTCGCGATCAGCCAGACCAGCATGTAGGTCCAGACGGTCTGCTGCGGCACGGTGAGCGCGATCGAGACGCCGTGGATGCGCAGCAGCCTCCGGTCCCCGCGGTAGGGGTTCGCGCCGTGGCCGGAGCGCCGTGACTCGGCCATCGACGGCCGCGGC
This sequence comes from Saccharopolyspora karakumensis, assembly GCF_004349225.1. Lineage (NCBI taxonomy): Bacteria > Bacillati > Actinomycetota > Actinomycetes > Pseudonocardiales > Pseudonocardiaceae > Saccharopolyspora > Saccharopolyspora karakumensis. Next base: position 108,788 of record NZ_SMLA01000014.1, on the reverse strand, counting down.
GGGTCCACGATCACCAACGCCACCAGCGCCGCCGCCAACGCGCACACCGCTGCCACGGTCAGCATGGTCACCGCGAGTCCGCTCGCCTCGACGAGGTTGGGCACCAGCACCGCGGTCAGGCCCACTCCGAGCGGTTGCGCGGTCTGCCGGATGCCCATCGCCATTCCCCGGCGCTGCGGCGGGAACCAGCCCGAGACGACCCGGCCGCTGGCCGAGTTCGAGCTGGCTCCTGCCGCGCCGCCCAAGAAGAGCAGCACCGCCAGCAGCACCAGCGAGTCGGCCAGCGCCGCCGCGACGGCGCTGATGGCGAGCATGCTCAACCCGATCAGCAGCGACACGCGCTCGCCGATGCGGTCGACGATCGCCCCCCAGATGATCAGCGTGCACATGGTTCCGGCCAGCGGTGCCGCCGCGATCAGGCCCGCTTGGGACAACGACAGCCCGCGCTCGAAGTGCAGGTTCGGGATCAGCGCGGGGGCGGCGTTGGTGAACACCGTCGCTGCCAGCTGCGCGAACATCGAGATCGCCAGCATCAGCCAGCGGTTCGGCGCGCGCGTGATCGGCGGAGCGGTCATGATCCGAACGGTAGACCATTAGCGAAGGCAACGATTCGGCGTCGAGGGGGTGCGCAGGGGCGCACCCCCTCCGGTCCGTCAGTCCACGGACATCTCGCCCAGCTCCGACCAGCCGGTCTGGTCGAGCTCGGCGTTGATGATGCGCGGGGTCTCCGCCAGGTAGGGCGGGAGCTGCGCGCGGGCGTCGTGGAAGTGCTGCGACGTGACGTGGGCCGAACCGGCCTCGCCGTCGCGGAACGCCTCCACCAGCACGTACTCGGTGTCGTCCTCCAGGCTGCGGGACCAGTCGAACCACAGGCACCCCGGCTCGGCGCGGGTGTCCTCGGTGAAGGACCGGGAGATCTCCGGCCAGCTGTCCGCGTGCTCCGGCTTGATCCGCCACTTCGCGGTGATGAAGATCATCGTCGTCGCCTCCGGGTCAGGGGGTGAGGATCGCGCGACCGCGGATGCGACCGGCGTCGAGGTCGTCGAGGGCGTCCTGGAAGCGCTCCAGCGGGTACTTGCTGGTGTGCAGGCGGACCTTGTCCTGGGCGGCCAGGACCATGAGCTCGCACAGGTCGTTGTACGAACCGACCAGGTTCCCGATGAAGTTGATCTCCGTGGAGATGATGTCGATCGTCGGCACGTCGATGTTCTCGCCGTAGCCGACCACGTGGTAGTCACCGGCGCGGCGCAGCATCCGCACCCCCTCGGAGGTCGCACCGCCCTCGCCCACGAAGTCGATGACCGCCTCCGCGCCGTGCCCGCCGGTGAGCTCCTGGACCTGCTCGACGTGCGTGCCGTCGGCCACCACGCCGTGATCGGCGCCGATGCCGGTCGCCAGCTCCACCGCGTCCGGGTTGCGGTCGAGCACCACCAGCTCGGCCGCCGAGATCGCCTTGAGCACCTGGATGCCGATGTGGCCGAGCCCGCCTGCGCCGATCACCACGCACTTGTCACCGGGGCGCAGCCTGCGGGCCGCCTTCGCCGCCGCGTGGTAGGCGGTCAGCCCGGCATCGGCCAGCGCCGCCACGTCCGAGGGCTCCAGCGAGTCGTCGATGCGCACCACGCTGCGCGCCGAGGTCTTGAGGTAGTCGGCGTAGCCGCCCGCGGTGTCGATGCCCGGGAACAGCGACTGCTCGCAGTGCACGTCGTCGCCGAACCGGCAGGCCCGGCACAACCCGCAGGTCGCCAGCGGGTGCACGATCACCTTGTCGCCTTCGGAGACGTTGGTGACCGCGCTGCCGACCGCGTGCACCCAGCCCGCGTTCTCGTGCCCGATCGTGTAAGGCAGGGCAACACCGGACTTCTCGGCCCACTGGCCTTCGAGGATGTGGATGTCGGTCCGGCACACGCCCGCACCGCCGATCTTGACCACCACGTCATGCGGCCCGGACGCCTCCGGCACCGGGACCTCGGTCAACCGCATCGGCTCGTGGTAGCCGACCACCTGAACTGCTCTCATCGTCCTCGTCCTTCCGACGTCATGGCCCGCGGCGCCTGGTCGGCCGCGGAGTCCGGGTAGCGGGTGCGCAGCAGCCCGCGGCAGAAGTGCGAGTTGCCCTCCACCGAGATGCGCGTCGCGCGGGCGAAGCGCAGCCGGAACGGCACCTGCTCCGGCGTGCACGGCCGGCCCTCGTCGTCGACCAGCACCAGCGCGGACGCGGAGTTGTCGAAACCCACGGCCGCGCGCCGGTTCAGCAGCGAGCGCGTCGCCGGCTCGTCCGCCAGGTCTGCGACGGTGATCGCGTGCAGGTCGGCTTCGGCGAGCTCCGGCCGGTCCTTGAGCAGCCTGGTCAGCACGCGCTCCATGGCCGCCGCGTGCGCCTTGCGGCGGAACGTCGCGCGCAACTCCTCCAGGTCCTGCTCGGCCTCGCCCGGGAACGTGTCGCGGTAGCCGGCGTCGGCCGCCAGCCCCGTGTTGATCAGCTCCGAGTCGTGGTGGTCGTCGAGCTCCACCAGCACCCCGGTCACGCCCGGGAGCGCGCGCAGCACGTCCTTGGCGTCGGAGGCCATCAGGTAGGCGAAGTTCGGTGCGCAGAACGACGTCGGCAACCGCAGGTGCGCCTCGACCTCACCGGAGTCGTCGACCCGCAGCGACCGCACGAACCCCAGGTCAGTGATCGGCTCGTCCAGTTCCGGGTCGATGACCTGGTCCAGCGCCTCCCACGCCGCCCTCTCCAGTCCGGCGGCCATCTCACACACCCGCCTTCTCGGCCACGTCCAGCCCCGCCGGGACTTCGATGCCGTACATGCGGGCGGCGTTGAGGCCCAGGATCTTGCGCTTCTGATCCGTGGTCAGCGGGGCGTACTCGGTCATGTCCACCGGGATCTGGAAGTCCACGAACCGCTCGATCAGCCACTTCGGCGTCCAGATCGCGTAGTCGCTGGAGAACTGGATGCGGTCCTCGTCCAGCCAGTACAGCAACTCGCCGATGATCTGCGCGAAGTAGCGCGGCCGGGAGTGGATGAACGGCATGGCCACGGCCAGGCCCGCGTGCACGTTGGGCTCCTGCGTGGCGATCCAGCAGAAGTCCTCCAGGCGCGGGAGCCCGCAGTGCTCCACCACGAAGTTCAGGTCGGTGAAGTCGGTGGCGACCTTGTCCACGTCGGCGACGTCGAAGGCGTCGCGGTCCAGCGGCCGGATCGTCGGGCCCTTGTGGATGTGGATGTTGCGGACGCCCAGCTCCTGGCAGGCCTCCAGGTACTTGTAGGTCCACGGGTCGTCGAGCTTGTAGCCGCGCGAATCGCCCTGCCACTCGGCGGTGTAGAGCTTCACGCCCTTGAGGTCGAAGCGCTCGGCGTCGCGGCGCAGCTGGTCCAGTCCCGCCTGCTCGAAGCGCGGGTCCCAGCAGTGGTTGTAGGTCAGCTTGTCCGGATGCTGCTGCGCCAGCGCGAAAGCCTCCTCCGTCTGCCCGAAACCGTTGCCGTAGAAGGCGCTCAGCAGCGCGGGCTGGAAGATCGCGTGGTCGACGTGGCCGTCGGTGAACAGGTCCCGCATGAGGCGCTCGCCGCCCTGGTAGAGGAAGTCCTCGTAGGGCCAGACCTCGGATTCGGGGCTGAGGTTGCGGTGGTAGTCGTAGAAGCAGTCGATGAACTGCTTGCCGTGGATGTTGCGCTGGTTGTCGGTACGCGCGTCCCAGAGCGCGACGTGTGCGTCAACGATGAAGTAGTTCTCGCCGTCCTTGCTGTACATCTGCATCCTCCGCTACGTGGCAGCCGTGGCACGTCGGGAGGGAACGGTAAGAGCGCCAGGAGCCCCCAGGGGGCGTCCGCGTGTCTCACTTTGAGACAGCGCGATCGGTGATGGAAGCCGCATCCTGCGCTTACCCTGATCGCACCGGCGCAACGACGCGTCCCTTGGAGGTTCGAGATGCACCTGCACCGGAGTGCGCCCGACCCCGCCGCCTGCCCGGCCACCGTCACACCCCGGCTGCGGGCGTCCTGGCGGCGCAGCGAGCGCTACGGGATCAGCGCGGAGGAGATGCGCCCGGTGTTCACCGGCTCGGTCGACACCGGCTCGCTGCTCTACGAGTGCGGCACCGCTGTGCTGCGCGGACTGCAGGCCACCCTGGCCAACGAACCGGTCAGCATGATGATCACCGACCCGGAGGGGCTGGTGCTCAGCCGGATCTGCGAGGACGGGACGATCAACCGCTCGCTGGACCGTGTGCACCTGGCGCCGGGCTTCTACTTCGCCGAGGAGAACGCGGGCACCAACGGGCTCGGCCTGGCGCTGGCCGACCGCGCCCCGTCCCTGGTGCGGGCCGAGGAGCACTTCTGCGCGGGACTGCGCGGCTACACCTGCGCAGCGGCCCCCGTGCTGGACCCGGTCAGCGGCGGCGTCGCGGGCAGCGTCAACCTCACGACCTGGTCGGACTCGGCCTCCGAACTGCTGCTCGCGCTCGCCCAGTCGGCCGCCGGCAACACCACGGCGCTGATGCTGGCCCGGGGTGCCGGGCGCAGCGCGCACCCCATGCCGCGCGGCGAGGTCTTCCGCGTCTACGCCGACCGGATGCGCGCGCCGGAGGCCTCGGTGCTCACGCCCGGGTGGCGCAACGTCTTCGCCGAGGCGCGCTCGGCCTTCCGCAACGGCCGCGCGGTCGCGGTGGTCGGCGAACCCGGAACCGGCAAGACCGCGCTGGCTTCGCTGGCCCGCCGGGAACTGCGCCGCGAACGGGTGCTCAGCGTGCGACCGCCCGCTCCCGACGACGTCGAGGCGTGGCTGGAGCTGTGGACGCCGGAGCTCGGCAAGGACAGCACCTGCGTGATCATCTCCGGCGTCGACCGGCTGCCCGCCTGGGTGATCAGCGAGCTCGCCGAGCGGTTGGGACAGGTGCGCGCCGTCGGCGGCATGCAGCCCTACGTGCTCACCGCCGAATCGGCCGAGGCCATGCCCGAGGAGCTGCGGCGACTGGTCGACACCGTCGTCGAGGTGCCCGCGCTGCGGTTCCGGCCCGACGACATCCAGCCCCTGGCCAGGCACTTCGCGCGTCAGCAGCGGCGGCGCGAGGTGGACTTCACGGCCTCGGCGGCCCGGACCCTCAACGCCTACGACTGGCCGGAGAACGTCCGCCAGCTGCGCCAGGTCGTCCGCGAGGCCGCCGGTCGTGCCGACCTGATCGACCTCAACCACCTGCCGCCGGAGGTCTTCACCGGCCCGGGAAGGCCGCTGACCAGGCTCGAAGCGGTGGAGCGCGACGAGATCATCCGCTGTCTCACCGAGCCGGGCACCACCGTCGGCGAGGCGGCCCGCGAGCTCGGCGTCAGCCGGGCCACGATCTACCGGAAGATGGCCCAGTACCGCATCACGGTCCCAGGCCGAGCGCCCCGAGCCTGAACCGAGGAACCCCGGGTGTCCGGCGGTCGAAGTCCGATTCCCCGGGTCGGTTCAGACGAGGATCGCCCTGCTCCCGGGGATGAGCCACTGGACAGCGGCCGTTCCGCCGAGCAGGCTCTGCGGCGGAGCCATCACGCCGTGGAAGGGGTTCGAGCAGCGATGCCTCGCGCAGTCCGGATCAATTCTCCGCAGGAGCTGCGCGTCATCGCAGCCGAACCCGACCCGCCCGGCCACGACGAAGCCCTCGTCGAGGTCGCCTGGTCCGGGATCTGCGGTTCCGACCTGGAGGTCTTCCACGGCACCCGGCCCTCGGACTTCGTCCGCTATCCCGTCATCCCGGGCCACGAGTGGTCGGGGACCGTCGTGCGGGCGGGAGCCGGTGTGGACCCCGCGCTGGTCGGCCGCAAGGTGGTGGGCGAGGGCTTCCGCAACTGCGGCCGGTGCACGGCCTGCCGCGAAGGCGACACGAGCCTGTGCTCGGCCGCCTACGACGAAACCGGCTTCACCCAGCCCGGTGCGTGGGCCGATCACCTCCGCCTCCCCGCCCGGCTGCTGCACCCGTTGCCCGACGAAGCCGACCTGCGCGCCGCCGCGCTGCTGGAACCCGCCGCGTGCATGGCCTCGGCGGTGCTCAAGGCCGGCGTGCGGGTGGGGGAGAGCGTCGCGGTCATCGGCGGCGGCACCCTCGGCATGCTCGCCACCCAGCTCTTCGCCGCGGCCGGTGCCGGAAGCCTCGTGGTGGTCGATCCGCGAGCCGACCGCCTCGACACCGCCAAGGCCTGCGGCGCAGCGGAATTCCGCACCCCTGACGAGATCGGCGACGGATTCGACGTGGTGCTGGAAGCGGCGGGCGCGTCCGGGACCGGGCGGCTCGCGGTGCGCTCCACCCGGCGCGGCGGGCGAACCGTGCTCACCGGCATCGCGCCGGAGGAGCGCGAACCGCTCACCCCGGCGGAGCTGGTCGGCGCCGCGGTCACCGTGCACACCGTGTTCGGGGCCTCCTCGCGCGCGTGGGCGCACGCGGTGCGCGCCTTCGCCGCCGGTCGGCTCGACCCGGCCCCGTTGATCACGCACGAGTTCGCGTTGGAGGATGCCGGGCGGGCGCTGGAGGCCCTCGCCGACCCGGCGGTGCCCACCGGGAAGGTCCTGCTGCACCCATGACCCGCCGTGGAGGTTCGCCGATGCTGGAGCAGATCACCCCTCCGCTGGCCGGGCACGGCGAGGGGCCGGTGTGGTTCGAACAGTGGCCGGGCCTGCGCTGGGTGGACATGCTGGTCGGTGACGTGCTGACCCTCGACACCTCCGGTGAGGTCCATCGCCGCCACGTCGGTTCGGTCGCGGCGGTGCTGCGTCCGAGGCAATCCGGCGGCGCGGTGCTGGCGCTGGAACGCGGGTTCGCCTTCGCCGACGACGCGTTGCAGGAGATCGAGCTGCTGCCGGAGCTGTGGAGCGGCCCCGGCGTCCGGATGAACGAGGGCGGCTGCGGGCCGGACGGGGCCTTCTACTGCGGCTCCATGGCCTACGACGAAACACCCGGCGCCGGAACCCTCTACCGCCTCGATCCGCGGGGCCGCGTCGAACCCGTCGTGCCGGAGGTCAGCATCTCCAACGGTCTCATGTGGACGGAGGACGGGTCGCGGGCCTACTACGCCGACACGCCCACCCAGCGGGTCGACGTGTTCGACTTCGAGGGCGGGGAACTCGTCAACAGGCGGCCGTTCGCCCGCATCGACCCGGCCGACGGGTCTCCGGACGGGCTCACCGTGGACGCCGAAGGCGGCGTCTGGGTCGCCCTGTGGGGCGGCGGCGCGGTCCGCCACTACACGTCCGACGGAGTGCTGGCCGAGGTCGTCGAGGTGCCCGCTCCGAAGGTCACCGCGTGCACCTTCGGCGGCGAGGACCTCGACCGCCTCTACATCACCACCTCGCAGGTCGACACCGATCTGGAGCGCCACCCCGGAGCCGGTGCGGTGTTCGCCACCGACCCCGGGGTGCGAGGCCTGCCGGCGCGCTCCTACGCGGGGTGACGTTCCGCTCGCGTCAGGCGTGGGGGTCGAAGGGGATGCCCTCGGGCTTGGCGCTCTCCAGGTTGCCGTTGAAGGCGCCGTCGGAGATCGCCAGGCTCGCGCTGCCGTAGTCGGCCGAGGTGAGCTTGTCCCGAAGACCGGTGTCCGGCCAGTTGTCCCAGCTCACCAGAGCCGGGTACTGCCAGGTTCCGTAGTGGTTCTCCGGCTGCTCGTCCGCACCGGCCGGCCGGAAGCAGTGCGTGCTCACGCCGTCCTTGTGGTAGACGACCTTGGCGTGGGTGCCGTCCCACTGGACCTCGTTGGCCGGGTAGGTCGAGTAGTCGCCGTGCGCGGAGGTCGAGACGTACTTGGCCTCGTCGTTCTCCACCCACACGATGACGTGCTCGAGGTCGTGGCGGTGCCCGCCGAGCCCGCTGCCGTCCACGGCCTGGTCCTTCTCGAAGTACAGGTCGTAGACGTAGGCGCACCAGCCGTTGTTGCACTTGGAGCGCGAGTAGGAGTTGGTGTTGTCCAGGTCCGACTGGTCGTGGCAGCTGCCGTTGATCGCGCCGGTGGTGTCCAGACCGGGAGCGATGGTGCCGTCGGACCCGATCGCCGGAGTCGGGTAGCAGCCGTCCCCGTCGTAGTCGAAGGCGGGCTGCCACTTCGCGTCGGCTTCCGCAGCGCTGGTGGGCAGCGCGGCGGGCGGGTCGGCGGCGGCGATCGCCGGCGGCAGCGCGAGGAGCAGGACCGCGGCTCCCGCGACGCCGGCCGCGAACTTCCCGGCCCGGCGGACGCGGGGCGTTCCGTCCACAGTGTTCATCAGGCGATCGTTCCTCTCGTTCTCGAATCCGAAAGTGATTCGATCATAAATCGATTTCGGTTCGGAACAGGAGAAGAAGAACTGAACAGAATAGGGCACGTCGGCTTCTCGCCTGCGGTTTTCCCATTTTCATCGGAGAAGATCGGTGAATTGCCGAAATTGCCCCCGGGCTATCTGGGAAGAGCGCGGGAAAATCCGCTGAGCGAATTCGGGTGACCCCTACAGGAGTGTTGGACCTCGCACTGCGTGTCTGCTGATGAGGTCCCGGTCCCGCGGGCTGATCGGGTGGGTGTCGTGCGCGTTCGTCCAGGTGAATGCGTCGTGCTCGGTGAGTCGCACGTGCTCTCCGGTCACGGTCACCGACCACGTGTGCTGCCGGACGCAGCGCCCGTGGCGATTGACGTAGTCGAAAGCGGCCAGATGGCGGGTGAACCCGGTGACGGCGAGTCCGGTCTCCTCGCGGACCTCGCGTTGCAGCGCGTCCAGCAGATCGGTGTCGTGAGGTTCGACCTTGCCGCCGGGCATCTCCCACACGCCACCGCGGGATTCGTGCCGCGGACGACGCAGCATCAGCGCCTTGCCGGCGCGGATGATGAGCGCGCGGACGGCGTGCTGGCGGATGCCGTCGGCGGCGTCGCGTGCGATGAGTTCGGCGAGTTGTGCACTGTTCATGAGTCGCGGCCCCCTCGATCCGTGCGGCTCACCACCAGTTTGACGCCACAAACCCGAAAACGCTCCCCGGTATCGGAAAAACGCCACGCGCGTTCGCGAGAGGCCCTCGGGTTCTGCGAGCAGGACGGCTAGCGGGAACCGCGCCGGGTCTTCCGCTCCCGCACCTCGTCGAGGTGCTCCCGCGCTTGCTGCACCGGGCAGCGCCGGGTGCAGCAAGCGCGAGGTGATGTCGCGCGGTGCGTTGAGCAGGGTCTGGACGCCCGCACGCTGCCTTACGTGGTCCGGCGGGTGCTGGTCGCAGGTCCAGCGTGAGGCGATCGGTGCGGCTGCGGGACACGCACGGGTAGAGGCGGCCCTCGGCCGCGCCGATCTCGTCGCGGTGCTCTGGTTCGCTGTCGAGGTAGCGCAGCTCGCAGCTGCCGCACACCCCCTCGCGACATCCGGAGGAGACCGGGAAGCCTGCGAAGCGCAGCGCGTTGAGCAGCGACTCGTCGGCCTCCACCGGCACGGTCCTGCCGGAGCGGGCGCAGACCGCCTCGAACGCGGTGTTCGGCGCGAAAGTCCTCGTGCGCGGCCGGAACCGCTCCACGTGCAGCCGATCGGCGGGGAACGCGGCCTCCGCCGCGGCGAGCATCGGTTCCGGGCGCAGCAGTACACCAGGGTCGTCGGGCCAAGGCTTGCTGCCAGCTCCGCCATGTCCGGTCGGCCGAACCGGACGCGGTCGCCGTGCTCGCCCCGCAGCTCGTCGGTGAACGGCATCGAACGACCGCAGTGGACCAGCGTCGCCGCGGCGCCCGAGGCCACGGCCGCGCGCATCATCGGCAGGATCGGTGTGATCCCGATGCCGCCGGCGATGAACAGGTACTCGGGTGCCGGGATCAGCGGGAAGGTGTTGCGCGGCAGGGAGAGGGCGAGTGTTCGGCCCAGCCGGAGGTGGTCGTGGACGTACTCCGAGCCGCCCCGGCTCAACCGCTCGCGGCGCACCGCGATCCGGTAGTCGTCGTCCTCGGGGTCGCCGCAGAGCGAGTACTGGCGGGTCAGCCGGTTCGGCAGCGTCACGTCGATGTGCCCTCCCGGTCCCCACGCCGCCAGCGGGACGCCTGCGCTGACCAGCGTCAGCGCTGCGACGCCGTCGGCGATGGGGGAGATGTCGTCGATGATGGCCTTCTGCACCGCCGTGCCTCGCAGTAGAGCCGCTGGTAGCCGCGTTCGAGGATCGAGTTGAGCGCCTCGGGTTCGACGTCGATGCCGAACTGGTCGGCGGGGATCTCGCCGGGCGAGGGGATCTCCTCGGCCAGCGCCTGGCTCGCCGGATCCCACAGGCGCGAGCGCAGCAGTGCCCGTCCGCAGTGCAGGAACGCCTCCTCGACCCGCACCACGATCGCCAGCGAGGGGGTGCGGCCCTCGGCCTGCATCCGCGCCAGCACCTCGGGGTCGTCGGTCGCGAACCCGGACCCGTTGACCCGCGCCGTTTCTCGCAGTCCCGGGATGAAGAACAGCAGCCCGACACCGGGGTTGGACGCGAGGTTGTGGAAGGAGTCGGCGATCTGGTTGCCCGGCCGAGCCGGGATCGCCAGCGTGTTCTCGTCGAGCACCCGCACGAATCCGGGGTGATCGCCGCGCGGTGTGCAGTCCACGTTGCCGTCGGCGTCGGCGGTGGCCATCGACAGGAACGGGGAGTGCGCGATGAACCGGCGCAGGTGCTTGTCGAGGCGGGAGATCTTCTTGACCTTCATCATGTCGTCCGGTTCGCCGAGCGACGCCCGGACCTCCTCGAACGGGACCTTCCTGGGTGCTGCACGGGTCATGTCGCCTCCTGGATCGCTGTGGTGAGGCCGAGAGTGGGGTGGCCGATGTGCGGCAGGTGGCCATCCACGACCGCGATTCGGCCAACCCGATGCTGGTGGTGATCGGGCAGCCGAAGGTCGACCCGGGTTCGGTCGGTGAACACCGACATCGGCGGAACATGCTGTGCTGGTCGGAATCGGGCACGATCGCCCTGCACGCGGGCGGCCGCGAATGGCTCGTGCCGCCGAACCGGGGGCTGTGGATCCCCGCGGGGATCCTGCACTCGGTCGAGGTCCGCCAACCCGGGGGCGTCCGCGTCGTGGTGTTCGTCGACGACCACGGTCCGAGCGACTGGCGCGAGCCGACCGGCGTCGCGATCACCCCGTTGGTCGCCGAGCTGATCGTGCACCTCGACGAGAACCGGCAGCGCGGAGACCTCCGCCACCACGCCGAGTCGCTGCTGCTGGGTGTCCTGGAAGCCGTCCCCAACACCGTCTTCGACGTCCCGATCCCCACCGACGACCGCATCCGCCGCATCGCCGACGCCCTCATCACCAACCCCGCCGACCCGCGCGACCTCGACGAATGGGCCTTCGCGGTCAAGGCGGGAGTGCGCACCATCAGCCGCCTGTTCACCGCCGAGACCGGCATGACCTCCGCCCGCTGGCGCACTCGGGTCCGCATGCGCGCCGCCGTCGGTCACCTCGCGGCCGGAGCCTCCGTCGGAGGAGCCGCCCGCGCCGTCGGCTACCGCAAACCCGCCGCCTTCGTCGAAACCTTCCACCGCCACACCGGCCAACACCCCGGCATCTACCGCAGCGGCTGAGACGCGATCGCCCCTGCGGCGGCGTACTGGAGGCCGTCGTCCTCTGCGTAGGGTTTCGGGTGGTCGTCTCCGGGGAGGGAAGCGCATGGCAGTCGGGCAGGAGTTCACGTGCGCGCGGGACGGCACCTCGCTGGCCTTCCAGGTCGCGGGTGCCGGACGCCCGCTGGTGCTGCTCGCGGGACAGGCCAACAACCACCGCTGGTGGGACGGTGTGCGTGAGGACTTCGAGCACGCCCACCGCACGATCACCATGGACTACCGGGGGACCGGCGCCAGCGGCACACCCGATGAGCCCTGCTCCACACGGGGTTTCGCGGAAGACGTCATCGCCGTGCTCGACGCCCTGGGTATCGACTCCGCTGACGTGTACGGCACCTCCATGGGTGGTCGCACCGCACAGTGGCTGGCCATCGACCACCCCGATCGCGTGCGGCGGCTGGTCCTCGGCTGCACCTCGCCGGGCGGCCCGCACGCGGTCGAACGCGATGCCGGAGTCCGCCGCGCCCTCGCGCAGGCCGACCGCGACGCCGCCGAACGAGCGCTGCTGGAACTGATGTACAGCCCGGAGTGGCTTGCCTCGCACGACGGTCCGCGCACCGTTCTCGGCGATCCGGACATGCCGGTGCACGCCCGCCGTCACCACCTCGCGGCCAGCAACGGCCACAACGCCTGGGACCGGCTGGACGAGATCGGCTCGCCCACCCTCGTCCTGCACGGCGCCGACGACCGGATGACTCCGGCGAGCAACGCCGAGCTCCTGGCCCAGCGCATCCCCGATGCCGAAGCGGACGTCCTGCCCGGACTGCGCCACGCCTACTTCCACGAGGACCGGCCGGTGGCGAGCAAGCTCGTCACGGACTTCCTCGGCGGCTGACGATCTGCTGCCCGGTGAGGATGCGCGGGCGTGCGCGACCCCCGCCCGCTAGGATGGTGGACAAAATTGTTATCAATCTCGGGGTAGGGGTAGTGACCACAGCGAAGCGGGACGACGTCGGCCAGGAGGCTCCGGTCGTGGACGCCATCCGCGAGGCCATCACGAGCGGAGACTTCGCCCCGAACCAGCGGCTGGTGGAGGCCGAGCTCTCCGAGCAGTTCAACGCCAGCCGCGCCGCTGTCCGCAACGCGCTCGTCCAGCTGACGACCGAGGGCCTCGTGGAGCGCATCCAGAACCGGGGTGCCCGGGTGCGCGCGGTGTCGTTGCAGGAAGCCATCGAGATCACCGAGGTCCGGATGGTCGTCGAAGGTCTGTGCGCGGCGCGTGCGGCAGAGCGCGCCACCGAGCAGGAGCACGGTGAGCTGCGCGAGATCGGCGAGTCGATGCAGCAGGCCGTCGCCGCCGGTGACGTGCTCGGCTACTCCGAGATCAACAAGCGCCTGCACGCCCTGATCCTGCGCATCAGCGGCCAGGTGACGGCGTGCGCGGTGCTCGGGCGGCTGCGCGGCCAGAACGTTCGGCACCAGTTCCGCCTGGCCATGCACCCGGGACGTCCCTCGGTGTCGCTGCCGCAGCACCTGGCGATCATCGAGGCCATCTGCGCCGGCGACGCCGACGCCGCTGAGTCGGCCATGCGCGCCCACCTGGGCAGCGTCATCGAAGCCCTGCCCGAGGTGGACAAGACCCAGTCGCGCTTCAACGCCCTGTGAGCACTAGCGGGCGGTGACCCGCTGCGCGAACTCCAGGGCACGGGTGAAGATCCGCTCGCCGTCGACCGGACCGCGCCACAGGTGCCCGGCTTCGGGCACCAGCTCGCACTCGACCGGCCGGCCCGCCGCACGCAGCGCGTCGGTGAGCGCTCGGCTCTGCTCCGCGGGAACGGCGTCGTCCGCGGTGCCGTGGGCGAGGTGGAACGGGGGAGCGGCGGCGTGCACCTGCGACGCCGGACTGGCCGCTCTCGCGAGATCGGGCACCTGCGAAGCCGCGGCTCCGAGGAGCTGCGCCTCGCGTGAGCCCGGGTCGTCCCGCGAAGGCATCGCGTTCAGGTCGCTCGGTCCGTACCAGTCGACCACACCCGCCACCGCGTCCGGCGCGTCCCGGGTGGCGGTGAGACCGAGCAGGGCGGCGAGGTGCCCGCCCGCCGACTCGCCCCACGCCACGATCCGTTCCGCGTCGACCCCCAGATCGGCGGCGCGGTCACGGATCCAGCGCGCAGCGGCTGTCACGTCGTCGAGCTGTGCCGGGAAGGCCGCCTCGGCGCTGAGCCGGTAATCGGCCGAGACGACGGCGAAACCCGCCGCGACGAGGCGTGCGAACGGGCTCGGTGACCAGTGCCGCCAGGTCGGGCAGAACGACGTCCGCGACCCCAACCGCCAGCCCCCGCCGTGCAGGAACAGCACCACCGGCGGTCGCCGCGCCGGCGGCATGTGGACGTCGGCCAGCAGCGGGCGGAAGCCGGCCGGAGTCGCGTAGGGCACCGCGCGCAGGAGTTTCCCCGGTGTCCCTTCGATCGGCGTCGCTGCGGGAAGCGGTTCGGTGCCGGTCATGGTCGTTGCTCGGTCGCCGATGGGGTGCGCCACCGGTGATCGGGCAGGAACCGGACGTCGTAGCGCTCGCCCACGGTGCCGAACGTGTGCGGTTCGGGAACCACCGGAGCGGTGGGCAATCCCGGTTCGTCCGTGGGCGCGCCCAGGTTCTCGAAGAACCTCTCGAAGGTCCCACCTGGTCCGGCCGCGACGCCGACGATGCGGCTGTGGTGGCGTTCGATCCGGTAGGCGTGCGGGCAGTTCTTCGGCACGAACCCGAAATCACCCGATGTCAGCAGCTTCTCGTGCTGCTCGCCGCCGGTCTCCTCGACGAAGAGCCGGACGGCGCCGTCGGTGATGAAGAAGACCTCGTAGGTGTCCGGGTGCGAGTGCGCGGGGATGATGTCTCCCTTCGGGCCTTCGCAGGTGAAGAAGTTGAAGGTGTTCTCGGTCTGCTCGCCGCCGGCGTAGATCGTGAACAGGTCCCCGAACAGGTGCGCGCGGTCGCCCTGCCCCTTCTCGATGAAGTAGGGCTTGCCCGGTTCAGGCGGGATCTGCGAGCGCGTGCGGTGCTGCGTCGCGAACTCGATCGTCATGATCCCCTCCACGTTTCGGATCGCCGACACCGTCAAGGTACCTGACGATCGGCGAGGTGTGAACGACCGGGGCGGCAGATCGTGCGATCGTGTCAGCCGACCGCTCCCGGAGGCTGAGGATCATGGACGACACCCCGCCGAACGTGCCGCAATTGCTGGCATCGGCCAAGCGCTGGTTCGACGACGCGCTGCACAACAGCATGCGGCACTCCGGCGAGCAGCCGGTCACGGTCGCGCAGGCGGCGGTGTTCGCCGGCCTCGACGCCGCGGGTACGTCGGTCGCCGAACTGGCCCGCCGGATCGGCACCACTCGTCAGTCGGTCCACCAGGCGGTGCACGGGCTGATCGGGATGGGTCTTCTCGAGCAGGTCCCCGATCCCACGTCGGCCCGCAACCGGCTGGTCCGCGTCACCGAGGAAGGCGCCCGGGTCCACCACAAGGCGCTGCGCACCATCGACGCCATCGAACGCGAACTCGCCACCCGCATCGGCCACGACGCCGTCACCGCGCTGCGCGCCGCGCTGGACCAGCCCTGGGGCACCCCGCCCCTCATCCGATGACCAAAAAGGAGGGGAATTCGACGTTGTAGTCATCCGCGCTGTTGACCAGCGTGGATGACATGCGAACCGTGCTGGCCGTCGTCTTCGACGGGGTGCTGAGCCTCGATCTCACCGGACCCGTCGAGGTCTTCGCCGGCGCCAACACGTGGTGGGCCGAGCGGGGCCCGGACAACGCCTACGAGATCAGGACCGCGAGCATCGGCGGAACCCCGGTGGGCACGTCCTCCGGGTTGGTGATCACACCGGACTCCGCCCTCGGCGACGGTCCCGCCGCCGACCTGCTGCTGGTTCCGGGCGGGGAGGGCGCCCGGGAACAGCCGGACGTCGTCGACTGGCTGCGCGGCAACGCCCGGCGAGCCGAACGGCTGGTCTCGGTGTGCAGCGGCGCGTTCCTGCGGGTCGACGCCACCACGACCTGGACGACCTCGGTGTGCACCGCCCCCAGTACGTGACCGCGGCGGGCGTGTCCGCGGGCATCGACATGGCCTTGCGGCTGGTGGCGCGCATCGCGGGCGATGCGGTCGCGCAGGGCGTGCAGCTGGGCACCGAGTACGACCCGCTGCCGCCGTTCGACGCCGGCTCGCCCGAGAAGGCTCCGTCACCCGTCGTGGAGTTCGTCGATACGCAACTGCGCCCCATGGTCGAGGGCCGGATCCCCGCCTGACGCGAACGGGCGACTCGACGGAGGTTCCGAGACCGTCGCGGTGTGGGCACCATGAGAACCACACCGCGCCGGGGCGGTCCTGCCGCTCTCCCGGCGCAGTTCCCGAGGAGGCTGCATGGCCGAGTTCCCCCCCATCACGCACGTGGCGATCACCGTGTCCGATCTCGAACGCAGCACCCGCTGGTACCGAGCCCTGTTCGGCTCAGAGCCCGTCCTGGACGAGGACGAGACCAGCGGCGGTTTCCACCACACCGTGTTCGCGCTCGCCGGCGGACAGCTGTTCGGTCTGCACACCCACCCCGGCGGAGCCAAGGGCGGGGCGTTCGACGAGCACCGCACCGGACTGGACCACGTGGCCTTCGCCTGTCGCGACCGGACCGAGTTGGAGAGCTGGTGCCACCGCCTCGATGACCTCGACATCCAGCACGGCGGCATCGTCGACGCCCACTACGGCTCCGGAGTGCAGTTCCGGGACCCCGACCACATCGCACTCGAGTTCTTCGCCCCACCGGCCTGAACCCCGCGCGAGCGCTCCGCGGTCCGACTAGTTGCTGAAGCGGCAAAGAACTTTGCTGATTCGTGCGGGGGTTGGGCATGGTGGTCGGTGGAGGTGGTCAGTGATGGAAAACAAGGGTCTGACCAGGTACGACGTGGTCGTCGTCGGGGGTGGTGCGGCCGGGCTGAACGCCGCGCTGATGCTGGGCAGGGCGCGTCGCAGCGTTCTGGTGATCGACGGCGAACAGCCCCGCAACGCCCCCGCCGCCCACATGCACGGGTTCCTCTCGCGCGATGGTGAGGCGCCCGCGGGCCTGCTCGCGGCCGGTCGTCGCGAGGTGGCCGGCTACGGGGGAGAGGTCCTTTTCGGAAAGGTGGTCGCGGCGCGCCGCGAGGGCTCGGGCTTCGTCGTCGAGACGGCCGACGGCCGGCGGGCGAGCGCGCGACGGCTGCTGCTGGCAACCGGGCTGCGCGACGAACTGCCCGACATTCCGGGGTTGGCGGAGAGGTGGGGCCGCGACGTGCTGCACTGCCCCTACTGCCACGGCTGGGAGTTCCGCGACGAGCCGATCGGCGTGCTGGCGACCAGTACGATGAGCGTGCACCAGACCCTGCTGTTCCGGCAGTGGAGCGAGCGAATCACCCTGCTGCTCAACGGGTCCGAGACGCCGTCCGGTGAGGACGCGGAGAAGCTCGCCGCTCGCGGCATCGACGTCGTCGCCGACCCGCTCGAGGAGTTGGAGGTCGTCGACGACGAGCTGACCGGGGCTCGCCTGGCGGGCGGGCGCGTCGTTCCGCTGCGGGCGCTGGCGGTGGCTCCGCGCATGGTCGCCCGGTCGGAACCGGCCGCCGATCTCGGGCTGCAACCCGAGGTGCACCCCAGCGGGGGTGCGTACATCCCGTCCGACGAGAACGGCCGGACGTCCGTGCCGGGCGTGTGGGTCGCGGGCAACACGACCGACCTGCGCGCCACCGTGATCGTCGCGGCGGCCGCTGGGGCGACCGTCGGCGGAATGATCAACATGGACCTGATCGGGGAGGAGACCGCCCGCGCCGTGGCGTCGGCGCGGGATCCGTTCACCGCGGCGGCGGAGAACCGGACCTGCGAGGTGGCGATGGGCGACAGCCGGCACGGAATGACGCACGACCAGGAGGAGCACGTGAGCGCAGCGGAGTGGGACGAGCGGTACGGCAGCCAGGAGCGGCTGTTCAGCGGAGCCGCCAACGACGCCCTCGTCGCCGAGGTCACCGGCATGCCGCCGGGGCAGGCGCTCGACGTCGGCTGCGGTGAAGGCGGCGACGCGATCTGGCTGGCCGAGCAGGGCTGGAAGGTGACCGCCACCGACATCTCGCGGGTGGCGGTCGAACGCGGTGCCGCGGTCGCTGCGGACCGCGCTGCCGAGGTCGCGGCCAACATCGCGTGGGTGCGCGCGGACCTCGCCGCCGAGCACCCACCGGCCCGTTCGTTCGACCTGGTCTCCGCGCAGTACTTCGCGCTGAAGAAGGAACGCGGCGAAGAGCCGGTGCGCGCCCTGCTGGCCGCTGTGGCCGAAGGCGGCACGCTGCTCCACGTCGGTCACGACCCCGCCGGGTTCCCGCCCGACGCCGAGTTCGACCCGGCCGAGTACGTGCTGCCCGCCGACGTCGCCAAGTTCCTCGACGAGGACTGGCAGGTGGAGGTCGACGAGACGCGTCCGCGCACCGGGCCCGGCAAGGAGGACCACCCGCACGACGTGGTGCTCAAGGCCCGTCGCGTGCGCTGAGTCAGGAGGCGCTGCGCAGGCTCACCCCGCCGCGCCAGACCTCGGCGACCTCGTGCACCGGGAGGTCCAGGGCATCGCACAGGCCCACCACGGTGCCGAACGCCGGGGTCGGCAGCCGGCCGGATTCGATCTTGCGCAGCGTCTCGGGGGAGATCCCCGCCGCGCGGGCGATCTCGACCGCGTCGCGTCCTGCGCGCGCGTCCCGCAGCATCGTGCCGACGCGCGCGCCGGACTCCACCTGATCAGGGGTGAGAGGAAGCCGTACCACGACTCGAAGGCTACGGTGGTATTTAAATACCTGCAAGTGCTAGGCTCGGTATTAAAATACCAATGCTGAGAGCCCTAGGAGTACGAGTGATCGAGTTGAAGACGCCGGCCGAGATCGACAAGATGCGCGTCACCGGCGGGTTCGTCGCCGAGATCCTCGCCGAGGTCGGGGACATGGCGAAGGTCGGCGTCAACTTGATGGACCTGGAGCACCACGCGCGCCGCCGGGTCGAGGAGCGCGGTGCCCAGTCCTGCTACTGGGACTACTCGCCGTCCTTCGGTGAAGGGCCGTTCCGCAACGTCATCTGCCTGTCGGTCAACGACGCCGTGCTGCACGGGCTCCCGCACGACTACGTGCTGCGCGACGGCGACGTGCTCACCGCGGACTTCGCGGTGAGCATCGACGGCTGGGTCGCCGACGCCGCCCGCACGGTCATCGTCGGCACCGACAAGGAGGAGGACCGCAGGCTGGTGCGCTCGACCGAGGAGGCGCTGCGCGCGGCGATCGACGTCGCCGAACCGGGCAACCGGCTCGGCGACGTCTCGGCCGCGATCGAGGCCGTCGCGACCGACTACGGCTACCCCGTCAACACCGAGTTCGGCGGGCACGGTCTCGGGCGCACCATGCACGAAGGGCCGCACGTGTCCAACCGCGGCAAGCCCGGCCGGGGCATGAAGCTGCAGCCAGGTCTGACCATCGCCATCGAGCCCTGGTTCGCGCGCACCACCGCCCGCATCGTCACCGACCCTGATGGCTGGACCCTGCGCTCGGCCGACGGCTCCAACACGGCCCACTCCGAGCACACCGTGGCGATCACCTCCGACGGCCCCCGGATCCTGACCCTTCCCTGACGCACTTGGCGATGACCGCCCGTGATGGCACTGGTGCCAAATGGGACGTTCGAGGCTTCCAGGCCCGTCGGGAATCACGGAAACGTCACCGCGAGTGGTGGTCTCGGGTGGTCTCTCGTGCGTGCGGAGAAGTCAACTACTCCGAACGGGTTGCGTGTGATCGCTCGTTGTTCGGGTAGCGTTCAAGATCGTGGCGGGCGCGATCGAATCGACCGGGGGCGGGTGGCCGTGCCTCGGACCGCGCCCGCGCGAAGTGACGGCCTGATGTACCGGCCGCATCCGTTCAGCTGGGTGCCCGCCGAGGGGCAGCGTCACGCCACCACCGACCCCAAGCCCCGCCACGGCTACCACGGCGTCACCGTGCGCACGCTGTGCTCCAAGAAGGTCACCGCCGACAACTCCGACATCGGCTGGCTGTGGCCCACCTGCCCGTCCTGCAACAGCGGAGCGCACGAGCTGGCCGGCGTCCCCGAGGCGGGCGACGGCGCGGACTGAGGACGCCGGCCCGGCGCGCGGCGGGCCGGCGCCGTCGCTCAGCTCAGGATGCGGTGGAAGAGCTCCAGCAGGGCCTCCCAGTGGCGCTCGGCCCCGGCCTCGTCGTAGGCGGCGGTGTCGGCCTGGGTGTAGCCGTGCGGCGCGCCCTCGTAGACCTCGGTGCGGAACCGGACACCGGCCTCGGTCAGCGCCTCGTCGAGCCGCTGGATCTGCTCCGGTGGCAGCGCGTGGTCCTGATCGGCGTGGCCGAAGTACAGCTCGGCGGTGATCTTCCCGGCGACCAGGTGCGGGCTGTTTTCGGCCTCGGTGGCCAGGTTGCCGCCGTGGAAACCACCCATCGCCGCCACGCGCTCGGGATAGGCCCCGGCCGTGCGGAGCGCCATCACAGCACCCATGCAGTAACCGGTGACCCCGACCGGCTCACCGGTGGTCAGCGGGCTGTCGGCCAGCCATTCCAGGTAGGCGCCGGCGTCGCGCGTGGCGAGCTCGGGCGTGAGCTGCTGCATGATCGGACCGATGGTCTGGAAGATCTCCGGCCGCGCACCCGGGTCGATGAACTCCGGCAGATCGAAGACCGGGGCCCGGCCCGCCCGGTAGAACAGGTTGGGCACCAGCACGGTGAACCCCTCGGCGGCCAGCCGGTCCGCCATGGCGCAGAGGTGCGGCCGCAGCCCGAAGGCATCCATGTAGAACAGCACCGCGGGATGCTTCCCGCCGCCCTCCGGATGTGTGAGGTACGCATCTGCCACGCCGTCCGGCGTGGTGATCTCCACCGAGGTTCCGCGTGCGGCAGTCATGGTGCTGTTCCTCCTCGCGGTTGACGCCGGACCGATCTAAACACTCGTTCACCAGCCGCGACGCACGGGGATCGGCAGCCGGGCGGAATGCCCGATCTGCCCGCGAGCGCCCGTGAACCGCCGATGGAGCCGTTCGTCCGGAACCCCCGCTGAGCGGCCTCCGTCCACACCGGACGAGGTGGCGCGACTGGAATTGTCGAACGCTCTCGGGCACTCTGTGCTGGTCGAACGTCCGAACATGGGAGTCCTGGGGCTTTGAGCGGCGATGAGCTCGTTTTAGAGCAGGAGCACCTGACCGAGTTGTACGCCCACGTGGACGCCCTGCGCGCGCAGGCGGCCGCCCGGGTCGACGCCGGTGGTGATCCCGACACCATCGCCGTCTGGAAGGCCGAGGTGTCGCGCCTGGACGGCATCGAGCACGGGCTGTGCTTCGGCCGGCTCGACATGAACGACGGGACCAGCGCCTACATCGGCAGGATCGGCGTGTTCCGCGATTCGGACGACGAGCAGCTGCTGGTCGACTGGCGAGCGCCGCTGGCCCGCGCCTTCTACACCGCCACGGCCGCCGATCCGCAGGGAGTCCGGCGCAGGCGCCGGATCACCACGCGTGGCCGTACCGTGGTGGCCGTCGACGACGAGCTGCTGGATTCCGACGGCACCGAGGAGCACCTGGTCGGCGAGGCCGCGCTGCTGGCGGCCGTGACCGCCGAGCGCACCGGCCGGATGCGCGAGATCGTCACGACCCTGCAGGCCGAGCAGGACGCCATCATCCGCTCGGCCGAGCGCGGCGTCCTGGTCGTGCAGGGCGGGCCGGGCACCGGCAAGACGGCGGTCGCGCTGCACCGCGTCGCCTACCTGCTCTACACGCACGAGCACCTGCGCAACAGGGGAGTGCTGGTGATCGGGCCGAGCCGGATCTTCCTCGACTACATCGGGCAGGTGCTGCCCGGTCTCGGCGAGAACCGGGTGATCGCCTCCACCATCGCCGAACTCGGCGGTGGCCTCGACGCCGACGCCGCTGATCCGGACGCCGAGCGCAAGGGATCGGCCCGGATGGCCGAGGAGATCGCCCACGCGATCCGCTCGCGGGTGCGGGTTCCCGACGAGCCGGTCGAGGTGACCTTCGAGGAGCAGGTGCTGTCGCTGGACCCGGCGACGTGCCGTCGGGCGGTGGGCAAGGCGCGCGAGGCCGCTCTGCCGCACAACCAGGCGCGATTGGTGTTCCAGAACGAGCTCGTCGGCTCGCTCGTGGACTCGCTCGTCCAGCGGATGGAATCGCTCGTGCTCAGCGAGGACGGTCGTGCCCTGGACGGAGGCAGCGCCGACGGGCGGCTGAGCGCGGCCGACCGCAACGCCCTCTCGGCCGCCGGCGTGATCGTCGATCCCGATGACGACACCCCTCGGGAGATGATCGACTCCGCGGACCGCGGGGCGCTGCGCGCTTCGCTGCTGGCCGACGACCGGGTGTTGGGCGCGCTCGACGAGCTGTGGCCGGAGCTGACGCCCGAGCACGTGCTGACCGACCTGATCGGTGCTGGTCGGCGCACCTCGGCCGACGTGCCGCTGCTCGACGAGGCCGCCGCGCTGCTCGGGCACGACGCGGGCACGGCCGTGTTCGGGCACGTCGTCGTCGATGAGGCGCAGGAGCTTTCGGAGATGCAGTGGCGGATGCTGATGCGCCGCTGCCCCTCCCGGTCGATGACCCTCGTCGGCGACCTCGCGCAGACGGGCAGCCCTTCCGGGGCCAGCTCGTGGGGTCGGATGCTGGCACCGCACGTGGCCGACCGGTGGCGACTGGCCGAGCTGACCGTGAACTACCGGACCCCGTCGGAGATCATGGCCGCGACCGAGGACCTGCTCGCCGGCACCGGTCTGCGGCCGCCGCGCTCGGTCCGGTCCTCCGGCGAGGTTCCGTGGCTGGAGCGGGTTTCCCGCGGGTCCCTGGCGGATCTGGTCGGCGAGGTCGTGGCCGAGCACGCGGAGGGTCAGCTCGCCGTGATCGCGCCGCCGGACCTGGTGGGCGAGCTCGCCTCGGTGGTGGGCGTGGGCCTGCCGCTCGACCTGACCGGCCCGGTCGTGGCGCTGGAGCCGAGCCAGGCCAAGGGGCTGGAGTTCGACTCGGTGCTCATCGTGGAGCCCGCCGCGATCCTCGGGGACGGCGGTTTCGGGCGGAGCGATCTCTACGTGTCGATGACGCGCGCGACCCGGAGGCTGGGCGTGGTCTGCGTGGACTCGGTTCCCGACCCGTTGGCGGGGATGACCTCCCGCGAGCCCGCGTCGGCGCCGCGCTGAGAAGCACGTCGCATCAGCCGCTTTCGGCTCGTCCTGGATCACCCCACCTAGTGTTCTGGGAGGTTGATGCGTCGGCAGTCCGCCCGTCCGTGATCGATGAACGCGATCAACGCGTCCACAACCTTGTCGGGCTGCTCGTCGGGGATGAAGTGCCCGGCATCTGGGATGACGACACCTGACACGTCGTCCGCCCAGGGGCTGATGGACGCGGCCATGTCGGGGATCGAGCCGTGGGAGCTGGAGATTCCCAGGGTCGGGACGGTCAAGTGCCCTCGTCCGAGAGCGTCGTGATTCCTGCGCGCCGATTCCGCGGCATCGCGGTAGTAGGCGAGAGACGCTCGGAGACCGCCCTCGGCCGCGATGGCGGCGGCGTAGTGGTCGATCTCGGCGCTGTCGAACGTGTTCGGGGACAGCGCCTTGGCCTTCAGGAACCAGTCGACGTAGTCGCGCTCGCGATCGGCGAGCAGCGTCTCGGGAAGATCGGACACCAGGTGGAAGGCGAAGTGCCAGGTCTTCCAGGCGCGGTCGGGATCCGTGGGGATGGCGTCCGGGAGGGTGATGCCGGGGATGCCGGCGTCGAGCAGAGCGACGCCGTGCAGGCGGTCTTCGTACTTCAGGGCTAGCGAGAAGGCGACCCAAGCCCCGATGTCGTGGGCGACGAGCCAGTGCTTCGGCACGTTGAGCGCAGTCAGCGCGGCTTGGACGCGCGAAGCGACGGTGTGCGTGTCGTAGCTGTCGTGGGGGCGGTCGGAGTGGCCTTGTCCTGGCAGGTCGAGCGCGATCACGCGGAATCGCTCGGCAAGGCCCGGCATCACCTTGCGCCACGCCCACCAGGTCTGCGGGAATCCGGCGAGCAGGACGACGGCAGGGCCCCTCGGCTGACCGCCTTCCACGGCGTGAAGTCGGATGCCGTCCGCGCCGACCCAGCGGTGGGTGAATCCCGCGAGATCGTGCAGCGGCAACCCGAAGATCGAGTTCTGGTCGCGAGAGCGGTTCGCGGTGGTCGCAGCGTCGGTCATGTCTCAAGCCTAACCCATCTTGAACCGATTGGTTCAAGATAGGATGGGCAGGGCACAACGGCCGGCTCACGAACGAGGTGCATGCGTGATGGCGGGGAAGAAGCAGTTCGACGTCGACACCGTGCTCGATGCGGCGATGGTCCAGTTCTGGCGAGCCGGGTACGCCGACACCTCCCTCGACGACCTCTCCAGGGCGACCGGGTTGAACCGCAGTTCCATCTACTCCTCGCTCGGCGACAAGGACTCGCTCTACCTGCGCTGCCTGGACCGCTACCTCACGCGCTACGGGGAGAGGTACGACCAGGCCCTGTCACGTGCGTCCGAGGACCCGCTGCGGGCGATGCGTGAGTTCTTCGAGGTCACGCTGCAGCGCATCGCCGACCCCGACCTGCCGGACGGATGCCTGGTCGTCCAGACCGCGATGGCGATACCGGTGCTAGGCGCTGACGTCGCCGCGCGCGCGAGCGAAGCTCTGGGCCTTCAGCGCGCGCGGCTGCGGACCGCATTGAGCGCCGGGAAGTTGGCCGACAGCGACGCCGACGACTTCGCCGTTCACATCGCGGCGGTCAACCAGTCGCTGGCCGTGATGAGCAGGGCCGGGGCGAGTCAGCAGCAGCTCCGCACGATCATCGACATCAGCATGAGCGCGCTCTCGCAGGCGTTGCACGCCCGGAGCTAGGGCCCGAGCTCCCAGTTCGTCGGCACTCCAGACCGAGCAAGTCCTGAGATGGCTCCGCCGCCTCAGGAACGGCCCCACGCCTTGTTCACCGAGTCGACGATGTGCTGGTACCCGGTGCAGCGGCAGATGTTGCCGCCCAGGAGTTCCCGGATGTCGGCGTCGGTGGGGTGGTCCTCCGGTTCGGCCGCGGCCAGCGTCGTGAGCAGGCCCGGGGTGCAGAAACCGCACTGCAGTCCGTGGCAGTCCTTGAACGCCTGCTGCATCGGGCTCAACCCGTTCTCCGGCGTGATCCCCTCGACGGTGGTGATCTCGCAGCCGTCGGCCTGCACCGCGAGGGTGATGCAGGACCGCGCGGGTTCACCGTCGATGAGCACGGTGCACGCACCGCAGATCCCGTGCTCGCAGCCGGCATGGGTGCCGGTGAGCGCCAGGTCGTCGCGCAGGAAGTCGACCAGCAATCGCCGGGCGGGCACCGGGCGGTGGATCTCGCGGCCGTTGACCGTCAGGGTGATGTCGCAGCTCGCGGTGGGTGTGTCAGGCATGGGTGATCTGCTCCAGAGCTCGCCGGGTGGCCGCGCGCAGGGCGGCGCGGCGGGTTTCGGGATCGGCGTGCACGTCTTCGGGCGGATCGACCGACTTCGCTGCGGCGTCGGTGGCGTCCTCGATCGACCCCGTCGAGAGCGGGCGGCCCAGCAGCGCCTGCTCGGCGGTGGGAAGGCGGCGGGCGGTGCCCGCGACTCCCAGCGCCGCGAGCCGAGCCCGGGCGACCTCGGGCCCGTCGAGCTCGACGACGGCTGCGAGACCGGCGAGGGCGAAATCTCCTGCGCGATGGGTGGTCTCGGCGAATCCGTGGCGGGTCTGCGGCCGGATGGGCCAGCGGGTTTCAGTGATGATCTCGGTCGGCCGCAGCGCCGTCTGGTACGGGGCCAGGAACAGGTCGGTCGCCGGGATCGTGCGGCGGCCGTCCGAGCCTGTGGCCACCACCTCGGCGTCGAGCGCGAGGGCGGCGGCGCAGAGCTCGGCCGCCGGGTCGGCGTGGGCCAGCGAGCCGCCGACGGTGCCGCGGGTGCGGATCTGGTGGTGGCCGACGTGGCGCAGGGCGTCCACCAGCAGCGGGCAGGTTCGTGCGACCAGCGAGGAGGTTTCAACCGCGCGCTGGCGCGTGGCCGGCCCGATCGCCAGCTGTTCGCCGTCGCGGTGCAGTTCGGCCAGGCCGGGCAGGCGGGTGATGTCGACCAGCGCGCTGGGCCGGGCCAGCCGGAAGTTCATCATCGGCAGCAGGCTCTGCCCACCGGCGAGGAGCTTGGCGTCCTCGTCGGCGGCCAGCAGCGCGATCGCGTCGGTGACGGTGCCCGGGCGGACGTAGTCGAACGGCGGCGGCTTCACGAGCGTGCCTCCTCGATCAAGCGGCGCACCACCGGTGGAGTCAGCGGGGTGGTGTCGATCCCGGTGACGCCCAGCGGTGCGAGCGCGTTCTCGATCGCCCCGGCGATCGCCGCGGGTGGGCCGATGATGCCGGCCTCTCCCGCTCCCTTGGCGCCGAACGGGGTCTCGGGAGCGGGACCGCCCCACTCCTCGACGAGCATCTCGGGAATCTCGCGGGCGCTGGGCAGCAGGTATTCCGCGAACGTGGTGGCCAGCGGCTGGCCGTCCTCGTAGGGGAGCTGTTCGTAGAGCGTTCCGCCGATGCCCTGCGCGACTCCGCCGTGGATCTGACCCGCGACGGTCAGCGGGTTGATGACGCGGCCGCAGTCGTGCACCACGGCGTAGCGCACCACCTCGACGACGCCGGTGCCGGCGTCGACGTGGACGACGGCGGTGTGAGTGGCGTTGGTGTAGCTGGCGGCGGCGTTCATCTTGCCGTCGGGGCGCGGCACGTGATCCAGGCCGGGCGGCTCGTAGACGGCGCGCGCCTCCAGTCCTGGCTCGACGCCGGGTGGGAGCTCGAACGTCCGGTTCAGGGCCGACTGCGCCACCTGGGTCCAGGAGACCGCGCTGCCGGGACTGCCCCTGACCTGGAAACGACCCTCGGTGAGTTCCAGGTCGTCCGGGGACGCCTCCAACAGGTGCGCGGCGATGTCGGTTCCCTTGCACCGCAACACCTCTGACGCGCGTTCGATCGCTCCGCCGGCCACGAGCGTACCGCGGCTCGCCCAGCTGCCCAGGCCGAACGGAGCCGTGTCGGTGTCGCCCATGACGACCCGGACCTGCTCGATCGGGATCGACAGCGACTCGGCGACGAGCGTGGCGACCATGGTGTGAGTGCCTTGGCCCATCGCCGAGATCCCGACGGCGACCGTGACGCCGCCGTCGGAGTCGAAGCGGATGTCGGCCGAGTCCTGGCTGCTCCAGGTTCCGGTGATGGAGAACGTGGTGGAGGCGACGCCCTCGACGTAGGTGGCGTAACCGACGCCCAAGTGCGTTCCGGGTTCGGCGGCGTCCCGTTCCTCGGCCAGCATCCGCTCGCCCAGCTCCACGGCGCGCTCGAACGCCTCGCGGTGGGTGCCGGACACCAGCCGGGCACCCGCGGCGGTCTCGTAGGGCAGGTCTTGCGGGGCGAGGATCATCCGCCGCCGCAACTCCAACGGGTCGATGTCCAGCTCGCGACCGATCTTGTCGACCAGCCGCTCGATCGCGAACGTCCCCTCCGGGGCGCCGAAACCCCGGTACCCGCCGGTCGGCGTCTTGTTGGTGACCACGCCCTGCACCGCGATGGCCTGGTGCGGGATCCGGTAGGGCCCGCACAGCGAACCGACCGCGACCAGGCTCGGTCCGTACCCGGCGGGGAAGATCTCGCCGGACCCGAGGTCGGTGCGCACCCGGCCGCGCAGCGCGGCGATCGTGCCGTCCTCGCGGACGGCCGCCGACAGGTCGATGCTGGTGTCGCGGGCGTGGGTGGCGGCGATCAGGTGCTCGTGCTGGTCCTCGATCCACCGGACCGGGCGGCGCAAGCGCATGGCCAGCCACGGGACGAGGTACTCCTCCGGGTAGATCTCGTTCTTCTGCCCGAACCCGCCACCGACGTCCGGCGTGATCACCCGGATGTCGCGCTCCCGCATGCCCAGGACGGTGGCGAGCATGGCGCGCACGACGTAGGCCGCCTGGGTCGAGGTCCACACCGTCAGCCGGTCGTCGCGGAATTCGGCCACCACACCGCGTCCTTCGAGCGGGACCGCCGAGTGGCGGTTCGTGGTGAACGTTCCGCTGACGGTGCGCAACCGCTCGAACGCGGCGTCCACCTCGGGGTCGTCGGGCTCGACCGACAGCAGCAGGTTGTCGCCCCAACCCGGGTACAGCATCTCGGCGTCGGGGGCGAGGGCGTCGTCGACGGTGTCCACGGTGGACAGCGGTTGCAGATCCGCGTCGACCAGTTCGGCGGCGTCCTCGGCGAGATAGCGGTCGTCGGCGACGACGACGGCCAGCGGACAGCCGACGTAGCGAACCCGATCGCGTGCGAGCGGGAAGTGCTGCACCGCCCGCACCCACGGCATCCGGTCCGGCACCGCGTCGAGATCCAGGTCCGCTCCGTCGAACACCGCGTGCACACCGGGCGAGGCGAGCGCGGCGGTCTTGTCGACGCCGCGCACCAGGGCGTGCGGGAGGTCGCTGCGCACGAAGGCGGCTTCCACCATGCCCGGCAGCACGACGTCGGCCACGTAGCGGCCTCGGCCGGTGAGCAGCCTGTCGTCCTCGACACGCGGTGCGCGCACGCCCAGCAGAGTGGGCCGCCCGCCTTGCATCACCTGCATCAGACCTCCCCAGTGGTCCGGCCGGACGGCTCAGGTGAGGGCCGTCACAGCGGTGGACTCACGGTAGCCTGCTGCAGCTGCGGGGACGTGCGCAATCCTCCGGATGGACGGCAGCCGGGGAGGTGCGTTCAGCTCAGGGTCTTGGCCAGTCTGCGCAGTCCCTCGGCGATGGTCTCGGGGGCGAAGGTGGTGAACGACAACCGCATCGTGGCGCGGTCGGGTTCGCCCACCTGGAACGCAGAGCCGGGAACGAACGCCACGTCGTGCCGAAGCGCCTCCTGCAGCACCTCGGCGGTGTCGACCTCGCCGGGAAGCCGCACCCACACGAACATCCCGCCCTCGGGCTCGGTGATCTCGGTGCCCGGCGGGGTGATCTCGCGCAGCCCGGTCAGCATCGCGTCCCGCCGCTCCCGGTAGGTCTCGCACAGCACGCGCACCCGCGCGTCGAGATCGGCGGTCGCGAGGTACTCGGCCGCCGCGGCCTGATCGATCGTGGAGGTGTGCAGGTCGGCGGCCTGCTTGAGGATCGTGAGCTGCTGCCGCAACTGCGCGGGCGCGCACAACCAGCCCACCCGCATGCCCGGCGAGACGATCTTGGAGAAGCTGCCCAGGTAGATCGACCGGTCCGGCACGCGCGCGGACAGCGGGCTCACCGGCCGGCCGCTGTAGCGGAGTTCGCCGTAGGGGTCGTCCTCGATCAGCCAGAAGTCGTGCCGCGCGGCGATGTCGGCGATCCGGTCGCGCCGCGCCTCGCCGATCGTGCGGCCGGTGGGGTTGGAGAACGTCGGGACCAGGTACAGCAGCGCCGGGCGTTCGTTGGCGGCGATGCGTTCCAGCGCCTCGGGGTCGATGCCCTCCGCGTCGGAGGGCACGGGCACGATCCGGGCCTGCGCGAGCTGGAAGCACTGCACGGCCGAGAGGTAGACGGGCTCCTCGACCAGCACCACGGCTCCGGGGTCCAGCAGCGCCGAGGCGACCAGGTTCAGGCCCTGCTGGGAACCGGTGGTGACCAGCAGGTCGTCGCCTCCGGTGGGCAGGCCCTGGCGGGTGAGGCGGTCGGCCACGATCTCCCGCAGCGCCGGGTCGCCTTCGGTGGGCGAGTACTGCAGCGTGCGGGTGGCGTCGGGATCGGCGAGGGCCCGCGCGAACGCGGCGCGCAGTCCGTCGGTGTCGAACAGCTCGGGCGCGGGAAGTCCGCCGGCGAAGGAGATCACACCGGGTCGGCGGGTCAGCGCGAGCAGGTCGCGCACAGGTGAGCTGGTGACCCCGTCCACACGGCTGGCACGGGCGAGAGAGGACATGAGTGCTCCTGGAACGACAGGCGATGGCGAGAAGCGGGGCGTCGGGCCGCAGTGTTGCCGCTGGCGCGCCTCACGGAACGGCTTCGCTGTTCGAGGAGCCGATCGGGATTCTAGGGCACCGGTTTCGGCCGGTCACCCGAATTTGGCGCGGCTCACTCGGCGATGAACCCGAATGGAATAGTTGCGTAACGAAACGATTCGATGTGATCCGGAACCGCCCCTGCGGTGCGACCATGCGGACAGGCGAGCGATTCTGGAGGACGTTGCAGTGCCATTACCCGTCGAGGTCGGGATCGGTGCCCGCGCCAGGATCGGCTACTCGTTCGGCTCGCTGGTCACAGGATCGTTCTCCACGGTGCCCGGTGTGCTCCTGCTTCCGTACCTGACCGACACCTTGGCCGTCCCCAGCGCGATCGCCGGTGCGATCGTGCTGCTGCCGAAGGTGTGGGACGTGGTGTTCAACCCGGTGGCCGGGAGGCTGTCGGACGCGAGCCTCGTGCGCCACGGCAGCCGACGACCGTTCCTGCTCTTCGGCGGTCTGGCCGTCGCGGTGCTGTTCGCGGGGATCTTCGCCCACCCCGGATTCGGTGACACCGCGCTGGACGCCGGTTACGTGATGGTGCTGTACCTGTTGTGCGCCACCGCGTTCGGGCTGTTCCAGGTGCCCTTCAACGCGCTGCCCGCCGAGCTCACCGATTCCTACGGCGAGCGCACCCGGCTCACCAGCTGGCGGATGGGGTTCCTGGCGGTGGCGGTGCTCCTGGCCGGAGGTGGTGCGCCCGGCATCGCCAACGGCATCGGGGGAGTGGCCGGCCACCGGGTGATGGGCGTGGTGATCGGGCTGGTCATCCTGCTCGGGGCGGTGCTGATGGTCCTGGG
Source organism: Saccharopolyspora karakumensis (assembly GCF_004349225.1). NCBI lineage: Bacteria > Bacillati > Actinomycetota > Actinomycetes > Pseudonocardiales > Pseudonocardiaceae > Saccharopolyspora > Saccharopolyspora karakumensis. The sequence goes on along the minus strand of NZ_SMLA01000014.1, from coordinate 78,411 downwards.
CGTCCGCGACGCTCCCGTCGGGCGGCGGCGCCCGGCCGCGCAGGGGTGGCGCGACCTGGTGAGCACGATGCGGCGGTGGCGTTCGTTCAGGCGCCTGGTGCTGGCCTATTCGGTGCAGGCTCTCGGACTCGGAACGCTGCTGGCCGGGGTCAGCTACGCGTCCCGTTACGTGTTCGGCGATCCGGCGGTGCAGACCTGGCTGTTCGTCGGGTTCGTCCTCCCGGCCCTGGTGACGATGCCGCTGTGGCCGAGGATCGGTGAGCGCCAGGGCAAGCTGTGGGGATTCCGCGCCGCCTGCATCACCTTCGGCGCGGCCTGCGCCGGGTTGTGCGCGGCGCTGGTGCTGCCTGTGGGCGTGTCGTTCGTGCTCGTCGCGCTCGCAGGGATCGGCTACGCGGGCATCCAGGTGTTCCCGCTGGCGATCATGCCGGACCTGATCACCGCCGAGGAGGAGCGAACCGGCGAGACCCGGGCAGGTGTGGCGGCCGGGGTGTGGACCGGCGCGGAGACCTTGGGCATGGCCCTCGGTCCGGGGCTCTTCGGTCTGGTGCTCGGAATCGGCGGTTACGTGTCCGGTGTGGACGGATCGGTCCCGCAACCGGACAGCGCGGTGACCGCGATCGTGCTCGGCTTCTCGCTGCTGCCGGGTGCGCTGGTGCTGCTGGGATTGCCGCTGCTGCGGCGCGACGTGCTGGAGGGTCGATGAGGTCCGCCGAAGAAGTCCTCGCCGAGCTGCCCCACTTCCGGCGCCTGGGCAGGCAGCAGGAGTTCCTCGGCCTGCTCTACCGCCCGTCCTGACGCTTGAAATGCGCGCGGCGGAGGTGCTCGACGATCAGGTCGTAGGTCTCGCGCGCCTGGTCGTCACCGCCTCCCAGCTGGTCGTAGCCGTGATCGACACCGGGGATGTCGCGATGTTCGAGCAGCACTCCGGCACGACGCAACGCCTCGGCGTAGCGCAGCCCCTCGGCGTTGAGCAGGTCGAGCTCGGTGGTGATCAGCAGTGCCGGTGCCGTCCCCGCCAGCTCCGCGCCGTTGTCGCCGTACGCGGGCGAGGCCAGCGGGTCGACGCCGAGCGCCTTGTCGGGTAGGTAGGAGTTGTGGAACACCGCGGACATCCACGGTTTCAGGAACGGTGGCTCGGTCCGGTTGCGGGCGCTGAGCTTCTCCTGCGTCGAGGTCACCAGGTCCAGCGACGGGTAGTGCAGCACCTGCAGGGCCAGGTGCGGGCCGCCGGCGTCGCGCGCCTGCCGGGCCACGGCCGTGGCCAGCGATCCACCCGCGCTCGCCCCGCCGATGCTGAGCCGCTCCGGGTCGACGCCGAGTTCCGCGGCGTGCTCGGCCGCCCAGCGCGTCACCTCGAAGCACGCCTTCGGCGGGATCGGGAACGGGTGCTGCGGCGCGACCGGGTAGTCGACGTTGAGCACCGCGACCTCGGCGCGGGCCGCGAGGTAGCGGCACAGCGGATCGTCCTGCTCGGGATAGCGGATGATGAACCCACCGCCGTGCAGGTTGATGTGCAGCGGTGGGACCTCGCCCCTCGGCGGCAGGTACAGCGTCGCGGGAACCACCCCGCAGGCGGTGGGAACCTCGATCCGGCGGGTCGCGCACGCGATGTCGGGGAACCGACGCCGGCGGTCGAGGCGCGGGGTCAGCGACGTGACGCCCTGGATCAACGCGGCGGCGACGCGCGTGACGAGGGGATGGCTGAGCACGGGCATGGCGATCACGGTAGTCACCAATCCTCCGCGCGGGGAGTGGTCACGACCGCCTCGCCGGATTCGCGGTGTTGTTGTCGGTTCCGCGATCATCTGAGTAACGTCGGGTCGGGGGGACCGATGTCCAGGGGGACGCGCACGTGAACATCGACGACGCCGGCCTGACGCTCGCCGACCCGACCGCCTACGCCGACGACCGGCGGCTGCACGCCGCGTTGAGCGCGCTGCGGCGCGAAGATCCGGTGCACCGGGTCGATCCGCTGCCCGCGTTCAACCCGTTCTGGGCCGTGACCCGTCATGCCGACGTGCTCGAGGTCGAGCGGCAGCACGAGACGTTCATCAACGAGCCGCGACCGATCCTGGTGAGCGCGGCGCAGGATCGCTACACCGCCGAGCACGGCCGGATGCTGCGCACCCTGGTCCACATCGACGATCCCGAGCACAAGGCGTTGCGGTCGGTCGTGGCCGACTGGTTCCGGCCCCGAGCGCTGCGGAAGATCGAGGTGGACGTCCGGCGCCTGGCCAAGCGCTCCGTGGACACGATGGCCGAGCTGGGCGGCGAGTGCGACTTCGCGCAGGAGATCGCCGTCGACTACCCGCTCTACGTGATCCTCTCGCTGCTCGGCCTGCCGGAGTCGGACTTCCCCCGGATCCTGCAGCTGACCCAGGAGCTGTTCGGCAGCGACGACGCCGAGCTCCGGCGCGGCCGGTCCCCGGAAGAGCTGCTGCAGGTCCTGCTGGACTTCTTCGAGTACTTCAACCAGATCACCGCCGACCGGCGCGCCAACCCGACCGACGACCTGGCCTCGACGATCGCCAACGCGCGCATCGACGGAGAGCACCTCTCCGATGCCGACGCGGCTTCGCAGTACGTCATCATCGCCACGGCGGGACACGACACCACCAGCTCCACGATCGCCGGGGGCCTGCAAGCCCTGGTGGCCCATCCGGGCGAGCTGGAGCGGTTGCGGCGGGACCCGGGGCTGATCCCGTCCGCGGTCGAGGAGATGATCCGCTGGGTCACGCCGGTGAAGGAGTTCATGCGCACCGCGACGACCGACTACGAGCTGGGTGGCAAGCGCATCGAGGCGGGTGAGTCGCTGCTGCTGTGCTACCCGTCGGCCAACCGGGACGAGGCGGTGTTCGACGACCCGTTCCGGTTCGACGTCGGTCGTGATCCGAACCGCCACCTGTCGTTCGGCTTCGGCGCTCACGTCTGCCTCGGCGCGACCCTGGCCCGGATGGAAGCGCGGGCCTTCTTCGCCGAACTGGTGCCCCGCCTGCGGTGGGTGGAGCCGGAGGGGGAACCGGAGTGGAGCGACACGACGTTCGTCGGCGGGCTCAAGCACCTGCCGCTGCGCTACCGCATCACGTGAGTCCGCGCAGGGTGGCGGGTGTGACGGGCGTGGCCGGATACTGTCGTCGGGACGCGTGGTGGCGGACCCCGAAGCGTGCTGCCCGAGGTGATCACCCGGAGTAGCGAGATGGTGTGAAGTCTTGGCACAGCAGGGTTTTTGATCTGAATGCGGTCCCTGGAACTGCCGTAGCTTTCGGGTCCATGACCCCGAAGACAACGCTGTCCGTAGTCGCAGCCGCCCTGTTGATCGGTGCCGGGACGAGCACCGCAGCGGTGTCCATGTCGGCGGCCCCGGCGCCTCCGGCGCAGGACGAGGTCGTCGCGCTGGTCAACGAGGTCCGGGCCGAGGCGGGATGCCCCGCGCTCACCGTGGACGGCCGGCTGACCAAGGCCGCCACCGAGCACAGCGCCGACATGGCCCGCCGCGGCTACTTCAGCCACACCACGCCCGAAGGCGTCACCTTCAGCGAGCGGGTGCGGGCCGCCGGCTACCCCTCGCCCGGTGCCGAGAACATCGCCCGCGGCCACACCAGCGCGGACCAGGTCGTCGACGGCTGGCTGAAATCCCGCGGCCACCGCAAGAACATCATGAACTGCTCGCTGCGCACCGTCGGCGTCGGCGTCGAGTACGACGGCAACTACTGGACCCAGGACTTCGGCCGCTGAGAGCTGTTCCAGGACGCGCGGCCCCGCCGCATTCTTCAACAGCCCTAGCGGCGTGTCAGCTCGGCTCTTCCGGTGGCAGGACGATGTCGAAGGTGGTTCGGGTCCATGTCCGCCCGCCGAGATCCCGGCCGCCGGGCACCTCGGCGGTGGGCGGCTGGTGCTCGAAGCGCTTGATCAGGGAGTTCTTGACCCCGAAGACCGCGTCGTGATCCAGCAGGTCGTCGCCCTCGACGAAGATGTGGGTCACCAGCGTGCGCAGTCCCGGCGAGCTGACCATGAAGTGGAGGTGCGCGGCCCGCAGCGGCGACCGCCCGGTGGCCTCCAGCATCCTCCCCACCGGGCCGTCGTGCGGGATCGGGTACGGCGTCGGAGTGAGCGCCCAGAACCCGTACCAGCCGTTGTCGTCGGTGAACAGGTGCGCGCGAGCGGCGGTGCGGTCGTCGGAGTACTGCACGTCGTAGAAGCCGTCGTCGTCGGCCTCCCACACCTCGATCCGGGCGCCCGGCAGCGGATTTCCGCCCGTGTCGGTGACGGTGCCCTCGACCCAGCACGGTTCGCCGGACGCGCCACCGGAGACGTCACCGCCCAGCTCCGCGCGCGGTGCGCCCTCGACGAAGAACGGGCCGAAAACCGTTGCCTCGGTCGCGTTCCCGCGCGCGGCGTTGTTCACCGCGATCGTCTGCATGGACGCGCCGAGCACGTCGGAGAGCAGGACGAACTCCTGCCGGCGATCGTCGGTGATGTGCCCGGCGTCGGTGAGGAACGCGATCGCGGCCTCCCACTCGCGTTGCGTCAACCGCACGTCGCGGATGAACGAGTGCAGGTGCGTGACCAGCGATCGCAGCACCACGCGCAGCCGCTCGTCCGCGGTGCCGTCGAAGCTGGCCAGCACCTTGGCGACCAGTTCTTCCTCGGCTCGGCGCTGCTTGTCGGCGTCGGTGGTCCCCACGTCGCTCATGTGCCCTCCGGTGCGGTTCCGGCCCACGCGGCGGTGAGCAGGCTGCGGACGTCCCCGGCGGTGGCCGGCCGGGGGTTGGACGCGGGGATCGCCGCGACGGACAGCTCCGCTGCCTCGTCGAGGTCGGACTCCCGCAGGCCGATGTCGCGCAACGCCTTCGGCGCACCGAGGCGGTCGCGCAGCGCCGCCAGCGCACCCACGGCGTCGGTGCCGCCGAGGGCGCGGGCGATGCGGTCGGCGGCCTCGGGGGCGGCGACCGCGTTGAAGGCCAGCACGTGCGGCAGCACGATCGCGTGGGTTTGGGCGTGCGGCAGGTCGTAGGTGCCGCCGAGCACGTGGCAGATCTTGTGGTGCATCCCGGAACCGGCCGAGGCGAACGCGACCGCCGACAGGTAGGCGCCGTGGAGCGCCGACTCGCGGCCCGCGAGGTCGTGCGGATCGGCGACGACCTTCGGCAGCCCGGCGGCCAGCGTGCGCATGCCCTCGGTGGCCAGAGCCGCGTTGATCGGGTCGGCGCGCGGCGCCCACAGCGAGTCCACGCAGTGCGCGAGCCCGTTGAGGCCCGAGGCCACCGACAGCTCGACCGGCAGCGAGAAGGTGAGTGCGGCGTCGTAGACGACGGTTCCCGGCAGCACCCGGTCGTCGACGCCGGTGGTCTTGCGGGCGGCTTCGGTCAAGCCCCAGACGTTGGTGGCCTCCGAGCCGGCGTAGGTGGTGGGCACCGCGACGATCGGCAATCCGCTGGTCAGCGCGACGGCCTTGGCCAGACCGGTCGTGGATCCACCGCCCACGCACACCAGCAGGTCCACGCCGTGCTCCTGCGCCGCCGCGCGCGCCTTGTCAGCCTTGGCGACCGGCACGTGCGGTGCGACGTCGTCGTAGTGCAGGGCGACGTCGATCCCGGTGGTGATGCGCCGCGCGAGCTCGGACTCGCGTCCTTCGGCGATCACCATCACCGCTGTCGATCCTCGTCGCCGGACCTCCTCGGCCAGGTTCGCCGCCGCCTTGCCCGCGCCGAACAGGACCCGCTGTCCCAACGTCGTGTGGTCGAATTCCACGCTCACGCCGCACCTCCGGAGTTGAGGATCCCAGCCAGCACCTCGGTCAACACCGCCGCAGGATCGTCGACCAGCCGGTGGGAGCGCCAGCACACGTGCTTGTCGGGGCGCACCAGCACCGCCCCATCCCCGTGGACCTCGCGGATGGCCGCCCAGTCGAAGTACAGATCGGTCACCTCGCGTCCGGGCCCGATCACGACCGCGGCCAGCGGAACGCCCAGCCGCTCGGCGGCGTCCTCCGCCGCTGCCGCCCACGGCTGCCCGGAGATGCCGGTGAACAAGGTGAACCGGCCGTAGCGGGCCAGGTCGTGGGTGGACAGGGTGGTGGTGGCGTCACCGACCCACACGTGCGGGAACCGCGCGCCCGGCACCGTGCTGGGCTGGTAGTACAGCTCCGGGTCGCGCTCGGGTTCCGGGCGCGGCGAACCGTCGGAGACCACGGCCGTGGAGGTGTAGAACTGGCCCATCTCGACGCCGTGGGCGTTGAACTCGTAGTTCTTCAGCTCCATCGCGTGCCGCAGCGCTTCGCGCCGCTGGGCGCCTTCGGGCGAGTCCGCGGCGCGCTCGGCGATCTTGGCGCGCATCTGCTCCTCGGTGTCGCCGTCGGTGATGCCCAGCGCCTCGAAGAGCCGCCCGAACTCGCGGCCGCTCCGGTTGGCGCGCCGCACGATCTGCTCGGCCACCGGTGCCCGCTCGACCGAGTAGGTGTCCAGCAGTTTCGGTCCCGCCCAGCCGTGCAGCACGGCCGCGATCTTCCAGGCGAGGTTGTAGGAGTCCTGGATCGAGGTGTTGGAGCCGAGCCCGTTCGACGGCGGGTGCTTGTGGATCGCGTCGCCCGCGCAGAACACCCGGCCGAACTGCAGGTGGGTGGCCCACTGCTCGTTGTTGCCCCACAACGAGTAACCGGTGATCTCCACGTCCAGGTCCGCCACTCCGAGCAGGTTGCGGACGATCTTCCGGGCAGCGTCGTCGTCGAGCTCCGGCGGCTCCTGGCTGATGTCGTAGCCCCACACGATCAGCCACTCGTCCCAGGGCCGCACCATGCGCACCAGGCCGGTGCCGATGCCGCCGATGTTCGAGCCGGGCTGGATCACCCAGTACAGGACCGACGGGCGGTGGGCGACGAGCTCGCTGATGTCGGCTTTGAAGGTGATGTTCATCGACCCGGCGATGTCCATCCGGCCCTCGTGCGGCAGCCCGATGTCGGCGGCGACCTGGGATCGCGCTCCGTCGGCGCCGATGAGGTACCGGGCGCGGATGTCGTACTCGTGGCCGGTGAGCCGGTCGCGGACCCGCGCGGTGACGCCGTCGGCGTCCTGGGTGTGCGAGAGGTACTCGGTGGAGAACCTGGTGTGCGAACCGCGCACGGTGGCGTTGCGGACCAGGATCGGTTCGAGGTAGGTCTGCGGGATGTCGCAGTTCAGCGACGGCGACGCCAGCTCGTAGTCCGCGTGCCGCGCCGGGTGGGTGCCCCAGGTGCGGATGCGCCCGATCTCGTCACCGGCGATCGAGGTGCAGAACACCGTGTCGCCCATCTGGTGGTGCGGGGTGGCCTCGGCCAGCACCTGCTCCTCGATGCCGAGGTCGCGGAAGATCTCCATGGTGCGCTGGTTGGTGATGTGCGCGCGGGGGGTGTTGGCGGTCCAGCGGTACTTGGTGACCACGATGTTGGCCACCCCGAGGGTGGACAGGAACAGCGCGGCCGAAGCCCCGGCCGGGCCGGAGCCGATGATCAGCACTTCGGTCTCCACCGCGCCCGCGGTGGGCACCTCGGTGTCGGCCACACCGTCGTTGAACTCCATCGTCTCGGTCCTCCTGCGACGCGCTCGTTGCCCGGGAGGTTCGCACGAGTCCAGCGCCCGGCCGCCCGGACGGCGCGAACGGGCAACGCCCCGTCGCGAATGGGCAACAGCGTCGAGACCCGTCGCAGGACCACCCGCAACCGCTGCGGGCAGATCTCAGGCCGTGGGATCTGCTGCGGCGCGGCGGGTGTGGGCCGGGGTGACGTCGAATCGCCGCTTGAACGTCCGGGTGAAGTGGGAGGGGGAGACGAAACCGCAGTCCTTGGCGATCTCGGCGATCGAGCGGTGAGCGGACCGAGGGGACCGGAGCAGTTCGCGGGCCACTTCGAGGCGCCGGTCGAGGATGTGGCGCGCGACGCTGAGATCGGCGCGGTTGAACACCCGGCACAGCTGGCGCTCGCTGATGCCGATGCGGGCGGCGATCCGCGCCGCCGAGAGGTTCGGATCCCGCAGGTGCACCTCGATGATCGCCCGCGCGATGTCGAGGTGACGGGTGGTGCCACCGGTGAGCAGCGCCGCGAGCAGGCCGAGGGCCTGCTGCTCGGTGCGGCGGGCGTCGGTGGGTCCGTCGATCGATGCCCGCATCACGCGGGTCAGCGCGCGCAGCGCGTCGGCGGTGGCGCCGTCGGCGAGGTCGAAGAACTCAGGCCGCTCGGGAAGGGACCCGGTGAGCCCGTGCAGTGCGTCGTGCGGGACCTTCAGCACGAATTCCTCGAGGCCGTGGGAGAAACCGCGCGCGAACGGTGTGTCGGCGTCGCAGAGGACCGCGTGGCCGGGGCGCAGCACGCGGGTGCCGCTGGTGCTGTAGAAGAACGCCTCGCCGGCCATGGCGATGTAGAGGACGGCGGATCCGGTGGGCCGATCGCTGATCTCGCGCGCGCCGCGCTCGACGAGGTGCGGGCTGCCGCTCACGCGCGCGAAGTGCAGGCTCGGCAGCTGCAGGTTCAGCTCGGTGGCCGCCAGCGGAGCGTCGTCGATGGTCTTGCACGACAGCCCCACCAGCGCGCGGGCGTTGTGCTGCTCCCACAACGCCACGCGTTCGGAGGGCGGCAGCCCTGTCGTGGAGAACGCGCGAGCCCTACCGGCCGCAGTGACCTGACCCATGGCCACGGCACTGTAGCAGCAGAACCGGACAAGTCGATCAGAGTTCGTGGGGCGTGGGGCGGTTTCCGGTGATCACCCCGACGATCACGTACCGGTCGGTTCCGCCGTGCGGTGGACGGTGCTTGGCCAGCCAGACGGATTCGTCGACGCGCGGTGCGCCGTGCGGGTGCGGGGTCAGGTCCAGCACCAGCAGCTGCCCGAAGGGCACGTTCGTGCCACCGTAGGCGGCGGCTTGCGGCACGTGCTGGGCCTCGATGTGGCCGCGCGAGGAGTCGCGGAGCTCGCGCTTGACCTCGGTGACGTAGCGCAGCGACCCGAACGTGGTGGTCACGTCCGCACGTCCCATCGCCAGGTCGGTGGCCTCCACCGCCACCAGGCCGCTGAGCTGCCCGGTCGCCAGCCATTGGTGGTAGTCGCGCTGCAGGTCCGACTCGCGCGGGCGCCGCTCGCCCTTGTGCAGCGGGCGCCGGTAGTCGGTCTCCCCGCGGCCCCAGGTCGTCGACGTCAGGTCCGCGCGGCTGAACAGGAACCGCAGCGTCTGCTCCAGCAGCATCCCGAACGTGGCCCGGACCCGGCCGGTGAACTCCGGGGACTCGGCGAGCCGACCCAGCAGCGTCTCCAGCAGCGGGTCGAGGACGGGGTGCGCGGTGCGGGAGCGCGCGATCTCGCTGCTGTGCACCACTCCGTCCAGCATCCGCAGGTCCTCGTCGCACAGGCCCGCGGTCAGCCCGGCCGCGTGGCGCTCTCCGAGCACGCGCACGAGCGCGGGTGCCAACCGGTGGGCGCGGGAGGTCGCGGCATGGCCGTCCTCGTCCTCATCCACGTCCGGCGGGGTCCGGGCGGCCTGCGGCAGGTCCGGGCGGCGATCGGCCCCGGTGCTCTCGATGCGGTCCAGCAGCAGCTGCGCCGTGCGCGGCGGCAGCGGCGGGTTCTCGGTGGCCGACGCCTCCACGACGGTGCGGCGCAGCGCAGCGAGCCGGCTCTGGCTGCGCACGATCGCGTTCTCGATGGTCGGCTCGATCACCACCGCCAAGCCGGGTGCGGTCCGAGCCCCGGGAAGCGGTTGCAGCGACCGGACCTGGGCGTAGGCGTCGAGCACAGCGCCGAGGGCCTCCCAGACGTCCATCCAGATCGTCTCGGCCAGTCGCGCCGCCGCCGCGCGCAGCAGCAGCACGAGCCGCCGCCAGGCGGGCTCGGCGGCGTGCCGGGGTCGCAGCCACGGCGGTTGGTGGGTACCGCGCAACCAGGCGGAGCGCTGGTCCAGCGCGGTGGTGAGCCGGTCCGCGGCGTCGGCGAGCCTGTCCTGGTCCTGGGCGGCGAACGCCAGGATCGCGTCGCAGGCCGCGGCGTAGGCGCGGGCGTCGTGGCGCGCCTGCTCGGCGGCGTCGACCGTGGCGAACCGCGACCGGGCCGCGGTCAACGAGTCGAGGACCGCGGGCATCTCGGTCGCGGTCAACGCCGTGCGCAGGTCGTCGCAGGCGAGCTCGAACGCCGCGTCGATCGCGGCCGCCTCGTCGTGGCGCAGCCGGTCCAGCGCTTCGCGCAGCGGTGTGGTGATCGCGGGTTCGCCGACCCACCGGTCCATGGCCGCACCCAGCAGCCGGGGCAGCGTCTCGGTGAACTCCTCCGGAGCCGTCGGTGCGAACCCGGTGAGCCTGCCCAGCACCGTGAACGGCGAGACGGCGTCGGCGATCGCCAACCGGACGGCCCCTTCCAGCCGGCTCGCGGCGATCAGCGGATCGCGCTCGATGACCGGGCCCAGATCGTGCAGCAGCGCGTCGTGCAGCCGAACACCGTGCGCCTGCACCACATCCGGCCCGGCCAGCAGTTCGTCGATGGTCGAGGCCAGCGCCAGCAAGCTGCGCTGCGCCGGGAGACCGTCGATGAACTCCGCGAGCGTGCCGCGCCATCCGGGAGCACCGCGGCCCGCGGCGGCCGCCAAAGCCCTGGCCAGGACCGGAGCCTGCGGTCCGGCCGCCACCGCGCCCGGTGGTCGCCGCGGGGTCACCGGCGCCGATCCGGCGCCGGGGTGCCGGTGGGGTTGTCGCCGCTGCGCGGACGCGGCGGCTCGGTGAGCTCCGCGACCAGTTCGGCCAAGGCGACCTCGGCACCGCGCAACCTCGCCAGCGCCGTGGTCTCGGCCGCCTCGCTGGAGGCCAGCCGCAGCCGCGCGGCGATCTCCGGTTCCGCGACCTCCGACGCCGTGGCCGACAGGTCGCTGGTGCACACCGCGCACCGGTGGTTCTCGCGCTCCTCGCGACGCCGCTGCTCGGAGATCGGGTTGTCGCAGCGGGGGCACGAATGCGGCTCCAAGCCGTGGAAGAGCACCCGCGCGACGTCCCGCTCCGTGCTGTCGTTGAGCGAGCGCTCGTCGGCCTGCCTGCGGTGGCGGGCCGACCGGTGCAGCTGGTCGAGCCGCTCCCACTTGCGCTCGGCCTCGGTGATCCGGCGCCGCAGGTCCGGGGTCGGCGAGTTGCCGCCGGAGGCGAGCAGGCGGGCCACGGCTCGAGCGGGCAACCCGGTGATCGTCGAGAGTCGTTCGTGCATCGGCGAAGGTCGGGTGCTCATCATCAAAACCCCCTACGCGGCTTGCCGTTCCGCGCGAAGCCGGGCGAGCCGGTCGCGGACCCGCTCGGCGATGGTGGCGATGGGTGTGCCGCGCCGCGTGCTCGCGTACTCGGCCTGCAGGTACTGGCGGTTGCGGAGCTCGTTGCCGCCGCGCCCGTCGGCGAGGTCGAGCACCAGCGTGACGCGGTCGACGTAGTAGCGGAAGGCCGGTGCTCGGGCGATGATCGTGCGGGCGACTCGCCTGCCCCGTTCCAGCAGGTAGTAGTCGTGCCGCCTGGTGTGCCCGACCCGGCCGCGCCGGCGCCGCACGATCAGGCCGGCGCTGCGCAGCACCGCCAGCGCGTCGTCGAGCGGTTCGTAGGCGCCGAAGTGGTGGCGCAGCATCGGATACCGGCGCACTTCGGGTTCTTCGGAATCGAGGATCCGGCCCGCCATTTCGAGCAGGCGGACGTTCGCGGTTCGCTCGTACTCGTTGAGCAGTTCGTCGGCGAGGAAATCAGGGCTGCGAAGCCAGAAATCGAGCTTCTGCAACCTCGTCTGCCCGGTCACCACGCCGACCGCCTCGGCCAGCGCCGGGTCCGGGACCGGGAAGGAAAGCGGTTCGGCGGCACCGTCGATCAGCAGCAGCAACCGCACCGCGTCCTGCTCCCGGCTCGTCACGGGCGAGTCAAACGTCTCGTCTGGCTGGTCACCCTCAACGTTGCGCACGTTCAACGAGCGTGCGGTCCGGTGGAATGGTTGAGCTGTACTGCGAGCCAATGGGAAGTGTCGTTTTCGGAACCAATCGGTGCTCCGGATTTGTGACGTGCGAAGACGCAACCCGAATGGATCAATCCCCAGGCTTCTCGCCATCCGATCGGCGCAACGTCGCAACGTTGTGAGCACGACCTGTGCGTGCACGCTATCGGGACCCGATGACCGGCGCAAGCGGTTCTGCACACCGCGAAATGCGGTGGGTGCGCCGGGTGAGGGTGCGACGGGAGCTGATCGTGCGCGGCACCCTGGTGCAGAACGCCTCGATGCGGCGCATCCCGGTTCTCAGGTTCCGTTGGCAGCGCTGCACTTCCCACCGTCGGAGCGTGAAAATCGTGGTGGCCGGGCTCGACGAGCTCCCGCCGGGCTCGCGCGAGGCCGCTCGCTCGACGTCTTCCGGGTCGGGGCCCGAGGCGACCCTTGAGGAGCTCACCCGATTCCTCAGTTGACGCAGGGGATTCCCGCTGCGCTGATCGGTGCCTGCGCCGGTTCCTGCTGCCGCGCGGTCCCGTCCAGCGTCATCGCGCCGCCGGGGGAGAAGCGCGGAGCGGCGGGCCCGCCGTAGTCCGACCCGATGATCACCTGGACGCGGCCGGCGGACAGCGACGAACTGGGCTCCGTCGGCATCCCGCCCAGCAGCGAGGCCACCTCCTGCGCGGCCGCTTCCGCGCCCGAGCCGTAGCGGATCACCGACGAGTTGCGCTTGCTGGTGTTGCCGACCGTGCCGACGTCGAGACCTTGGGTGTTGAGCTGGTCCTGGACCTTCGAGGCCAGACCCGAGGTGCGGGTCCCGTTGAGCACGTCCACCCGCGCCGACGCGGGTGCCTGGGACGCCGAGGGCGGCGGAGGTTCCGCGGTCGGCGAGCCCGGGGCGCCCGGTGGCGAGGTCGCGGAGCGGACGGCGGCCTTGACCGCGCGCGGGTTGATCTTGAGCGCCTCGCCGTCGGGCGTGTTGTAGGCGGCGTCCTCGATCGGGATCGTGTCGAACTTGATGGCACCGCCGGCCAGGCCGCGCAGCCGCTCGGCGAACGACAGCACGTCGGAGTCGTCACCCAGGTCGAGCACGACCGAGTCCTGCACCGAGTTGATCAGGTCCCGAAGCTTGTTCGGGTTGGCCAGCACGCCGCCGGACAGGGCGGTCTGGGTGAGTCCGGCGAGGAACGCCTGCTGCCGCACCACCCGGTCGAGGTCTCCGCGCGGGAGGCCGTGCCGCTGCCGCACGAACGCCAGGGCGTCCGGGCCCGCGATGGTCTGCTGACCGGCTTGGAAGTCCGCACCGGAGTAGGAATCGCGGGTGGCCGAGTTCAGGCACACCGGAACGCCGCCGACCGACTCGGTGATCTTGGCGAAGCCCAGCAGGTTGACCTCGGCGTAATGGTCGATGGAGGAGCCGGTGAGGTTCTCCACGGTGCGCAGCAGCAGCTTGCGGCCGGCCTCGTTCCCGGCGCGGTCCAGCGCCGCCGGATCGGTCACGCCGCGCTTCTGCTGACTCGCGATCTCGGCTTCCTTGCCGCGTCCGTACGCCGAGTTGATCTTGTGGTTGCCCTGGCCGGGAATCGACACGTAGGAGTCGCGGGGGAAGGAGAAGCCGACGGCGCTGGTCCCGTCGTTGGGGATGTGCAGCATGATGACCGTGTCGGTCAGCGACGCGTCGTTCGAACCGGCGTGCAGCTCTCGCAGCACCTCGGCGGGCAGCGGGTTGCCGTGGGCGTCGGTGCGGCTGTCCATGCCCACCAGCAGGATGTCGATGGCACCGTCCGCGCCGCCGCCGTCGGCGACATCGCTGGTGGCCAGGCCGTTGAGCAGGTGCCGGTAGTTGCTCCAGCCGTAGCCGGTGACCAGCAGGATCACCAGCGACATGATGGTGGCGACGGCCCGAGGGCCGATCGGCTTGCGGCGCCGACGCGGCGGGAGCGGTCTGGCCGGCTGCCGCCCCCTGGGGCGCCGGGGCGGGACCGGATTCCTGTCGTGTGGCCTTGGCAAGGTTCCTCCGTCGGGTGCGCCCCTCTCGGCGCTCGAGCGACAACTCCAGGATTACATCCTGAAACCGCCGACCGGGCCTGTTGTGATCACTCGATGGCGGCCGATTTCACCACGTAAAGTGATGTTTCCTGGTCAGTCCTCGGGGTGTCCGACGCCCGGGACGTTGGGCAGATCGCTCTGCCTGACCCGGTAGACCTGCAGCGAGGTGTCGTAGTACTTCGTGGTCTCGCCCGCCCAGTCCATGCCGATGCGCTGAGCCGTGGCGATCGCGCGCGTGTTGTCCGGCCGGGCCAGCGCGAAGATCTCGTCGATGTCGAAGGTGAACGCCCAGTGCAGCAGGGCGATCGCGGCTTCGGTGGCGTAGCCGTGCCCCCACTCGTCGGGGCGCAGCTGCCAGGTCAGTTCGAGGTCGTGGTCGTAGGGCGGCAGCATGCGCAGCACCAGTCCGCCCATGACCTGGGAGTCCTCGCGGCGGTGCATCGCGAACCGGCCCGTCGGCGGCACGAGGTTGGGCTGCGATTCGATCCAGGAGTGCACCACGGCCCGCATCGCGGCCAGGTCGGCGACGTTGGAGATCACCGGAGTCAGCCATTCGGTGACCTCGGGGCGGCCGTAGAGGTCCAGCGCGGCCTGCACGTCGGCGTCGTCGTCGGTCCAGTCCCGGACCACGAGCCGCTCGGTGGTCAGCGGAAGTTGCATCGTCCGCCCTCGCCTTCCGCGCACCGGCGGAACCCGCCGGATCGGGTGATGTGGGGGAGCCACCTCGAATTCTATCCGCCCAGCGCACACCCCATGCACCCGTTATTGACACCTATCACTTCAGTGCCGACCGAAACCAATCCCCAGGGGCAGCAACGAGAACCCGGCCCCGACGCCCAGCGACCGGATTCCAGTGGAGATCAGGACCCGGAGTTCCACTGAAATCGGGATCCCGAATTCCACTGAAATCCGGTCGTCCGGTGGGTGGGTGGGTCAGTGCGGTGTGAGCTTCGGGAGGCGGCCGGTGGCGTCGAACTGCCAGGGGAGCGGCTCGCCGAGGGCGGCCATGTCCGGGTGTTCGGCGACCTCCCGGGCGTAGGCCTCGGAGACCTCGACGCGCGGCATCGACATGGTGTTGCGGATGCGCACCACCTTCGCGGGACGTTCCTGCGGGCCTCGCGTGAGGTGCAGGGCGGCCACGATCGCGTCCCGGTCGTTGGCCAGCGCCATCGGGATCCGCGCGCCGTCCGGAACGCCCGACGTCAGCGAGTTGGTGTAGAAGGAGCCGAACTCGATCTGGTCCACGCACCCCTGCGTGGTCAGGTCCGCCAGTCCCAGCCCGCACGCGTTGCCGTTGGTGTGCTCGGTCAGACCGAGCACCACGACCCGCTTGATCGGCGTCGCGTGGAACTTGTCGGCGTTGACCGGCGCGCGCCCGGTGATGTTGGGATCCATGCCCGCACCGCTGATGTCCTTGCCGATCTCGTCGACCACGAGCACGTCGATGTCGGACATCAGCAGCTTCGGCATCAGCGATTTCGCCTCAGCCAGCAGCTCCGCTTCGCGCTCCAGCATCCGGTCGGTCGCCACCAGCTCCAGCCGGGCGATGTTCTCGTAGGCGTTCTCCACGACCGCGACGCCGAACTCGAACGGCACCACGCCCAGGGCCGCCGAGGCCGCCTCCGGGATCAAGGTGTCGAACTTCTCGAAGCCGTGCCGGTGCAGCGTCGCCGCGCCCCGGTGCTTGCCGAGGCCGATCGCGATCATCTTCGCCAGACCGCTCTCGTGGGTGCCCCGGAAGTCCGTGTGCGGCTTGACCCTGCCCAGCACCACGACGCTGTCGGCCTGCGCCGCTTCGGCGTCGAAGTGCACCGGCGTGCCGTCGGCGAGCCTGGTGATCACGACCGTTTCCATCGACGAGATCACCGGTGCCCCGACGGTCTCCTCGGTGACCCCGTACTCGGCGAGCACCTGCCGCTGCCCGTCGGCGGTGCCGCCGCCGTGACTGCCCATCGCCGGAACCACGAAGGGCTTGGCCCCGTGCTCGGCGAGCGCCCCGACCAGGGCGATCACGATGCGGTCGAGCTGCGCGATGCCCCGGCTGCCCACCGTCACCGCGATGCGCTTGCCGCTGACCGGGTGCGCGCGGTCGTGCTCGGCCACCTGCGCGCGGATGGTGCCTTCGAGGTCGTCGATCGACTCGGCGGCGTAGCGCTGCTGAATGGGGAGCATCCTGGGCAGCTCGACATCGGCACCTGCCAACCGGACCTTCTCTACGTTGAACATCTCTGCGAGTCCTTCTCAGCGCTGCGACCGGGGGTTCTCCCACCTTGGCAGCTCGAACGACCGGGATCACCCCCGTGCTCGGAGGTGTCGGGCGCGGTGATCACCGAGGCGTGTTCGGCGGCCTCTATCGTGGGGGGATGATGCGTCCGGGACTGGTGCGGTGGGTGGCCTACCAGTACGGCGGCAGGTTGCCCGAGCAGTACCGCGATTGGGGTCCTGCACGACGCGACCTGCCGGACGTGGGTGCTGCGGGTGCTGATCCGGGGGTTGTTGCAGATCGCGCCGATCGGGGCGGTGCTGGTCCTGGCGCTCGGCCTGCTGGGCGGGGCGTGGCCGATCGCCGCCGGATCCTTGTTGCTGGGGTTGCTGGTGGTGGCGCGGATCGTGCTGACCAGTTCGATCGACAGCGTGGACAGCAGGCTCACCGGGTACGGCTTCCCGCCGGGGCACGGGTCGGCGGTGCGCAGGCAGTGCGATAGCGAGGCCGCCGAGCGGTACCGGGCGGTGTGGCGGCAGGACCCGCCTGAGAGCTGAGCCACCCGACGGCCGTCTGATTCACCAGCGGCTTTAGTATCACCAGGTGTCCGTTGAGCTCACTCCCGCCGCGATCTTCCGGGCCGGCACCCGCCTGCGACAGGTGGTCCGGCGCACGCCGCTGGAATCCAGCAGCCGCCTCAGCGCGGAGCTCGGCGTACCGGTCCGCCTCAAGCGCGAGGACCTGCAGGTGTGCCGGTCCTACAAGGTGCGCGGTGCGTTCAACCTGATCTCCGGGCTCAACGCCGAGGAGCGCGAGCGCGGCGTGGTGTGCGCCAGCGCGGGCAACCACGCTCAGGGCTTGGCGTTCGCCTGCCGCGAGCTGCAGATCAAGGGCCGCGTGTACCTGCCGTCGAACACCCCGCGGCAGAAGCGCAAGCGGATCGCCACCATCGGTGGCGAGTGGATCGAGCCGGTGATCGTCGGATCGTCGTTCGACGAGGCCAGCGCCGCGTCCAAGGCCGACGCCGAGCGCACCGGCGCGGTGTACGTGCACCCCTTCGACGATCCGCGGACCATCGCCGGTCAGGGCACGGTGGGCCTGGAGATCGCCGAGCAGCACGACGGCCCCATCGACACCGTGATCGTCCCGGTGGGCGGGGGCGGACTGCTGGCCGGGATCGTGCTGTGGCTCAAGGAGCACTTCCCGGAGATCCGCGTCGTCGGTGCCGAGCCCGCCGGTGCGGCGAGCATGCGGGCCGCCTTCGACGAGGGCGCGCCGGTCAAGCTTCCCGCGGTGGACACGTTCGTCGACGGCGCTGCCGTCGGCCGGGTCGGCGACCTCGGCTACGAGGTGGCGCGCGAGCTGGTCGACGAGCTGGTGGCCGTGCCCGAGGGCGCGGTCTGCACGGAGATGATCGAGCTGTACCAGACCGAGGGCATCATCGCCGAGCCCGCGGGTGCGCTGGCCAGTGCCGCTTCGCGGATGCTGGAGCGGGCGCCGCGCGGTCCGGTGGTGTGCGTGGTCTCCGGTGGCAACAACGATCTGAGCCGCTACGGCGAGATCGTCGAGCGCTCGCTGCTGCACGAGGGGCTGCGGCACTACTTCCTGGTGACCTTCTCGCAGGAGCCGGGGGCGCTGCGGCACTTCCTCGACGACGTGCTCGTCGAGGGCCAGGACATCGTCGCTTTCGAGTACGTCAAGAAGAACAACCGGGAGACCGGTCCGGCGTTGGTGGGCATCGAGCTCGACAACGCCGACGACCTCGACGACCTGCTGACGCGGATGAAGGAATCGCCGCTGCAGATCGAGCAGGTCTCGCCGGGTTCGCCGCTGTTCTCGTTCCTGGTCTAGGTCAGCCGGCGGACGCAGGTTCGCGCGAGGACGTCGTCGGCGGTGGCTTCCCAGAGGGTCACCTGCGCGCGGGTGCCGTGGTAGTCGAGCTGGGCGATGGCGTTGCCGAAGTAGGGCCCGTCGGTCCGGCGCCAGTGCAGCGGCAGCGGTGCGACCCCGGCGCGTTGCGACATCGTCCGCAGCAGGTGGGTCGCGGTGTGCGACCAGGCGGCGTGCAGCGGCCTGCGCAGCGGTTTCGGGGCCTGGTTGTGCAGCGGTGAGCACGTCAGCTGGGTGATGCGGGAGTTCAGCGCGCGCGGGTAGTCGGCCTCGGCGAAGTAGCTGTGGTGGACGTCGCCGGAGAGCACGCTGATCGTCGTGGGTGCGTCGGCGTGCGCGGCGCGGTCGCCGATGAGTTCGGCGAGGCGGTCGAAGGACGCGCGGAACGAGGCCCAGTGCTCGAGATCGCCTGCCTGGCGGACCTTCTCGGCGAGCCGGGCGTGCCTGCCGGTGCAGGCGCGTTCGTTCCAGGACTGCAGGTGGTGCACGGCGGGCGGCAGCAGCCACGGCAGGGATGAGGCCAGCACGAGGTGCCTGCGGTCGGCGGCGGCGATGTCGCGCAGCCAGGCGAAGTCGCCGTCGGAGAGCATGGCGCGTTCGCCGGTCTCCAGGATCCGGCCGCAGCGGGTGTCGAGCACGACCAGTCGCACGTCCCCGAGGTCGCGGTAGTAGCTCCATCGCATCCCCTTCTCTCCCTGGTCCTCGCGGTCGGCGCCGGCGGCCATCTCGCGCAGCACCGGCAGCGCGTCGCCGTGGCGGCCGACCTCGCGGACCTCGCCGAAGACGGGGTCTGCGGCGAGGTCGTCGGGGTCGAGGTTGCCGATGTGCTGGTAGATCCAGTAGGCGATGAGCCCGCCGAGGAGGCGTTCGCGCCACCAGGGTTGGGCGGAGACCGTGGTTCGCCAGATCCGCGAGGTGTTCCAGTCGTCGCGCACGTCGTGATCGTCGAAGATCATCATGCTCGGCAGCGTCGAGAGCAGCCAGCGCACCGGAGGGTCCTGCCAGGCGTGCCGGTAGAGGCGGGTGTACTCCTCGAAGTTCGCGACCTCGCCGACGGGCGGTCGGCGCTGGTGGCGCAGCTTGGCCAGTTCGCGGCGCACGGGCGGGGTGGGCTGGTCGGCGTAGACCTGGTCGCCGAGCAGCATGATCACGTCCGGCCGCTCGTCCTCCGGGGTTGCGGCGATGCGGGCGGCGGTGGCGGTCAGCGCGTCGGGTCCGAGGCGGTCGCGGCCTGCGGCGGGCCGGTCGAAGTGGCAGGAGCCGAACAGCGCGGTGAGCCGGTCGGTCGCGGTGACCGGGCGGATCACGCCGGGGGAGGTGTCCGGTGGGGGCCAGACCAGGTGGCCGTCGAGTCGCACCTGGTAGGGCGTCGGGCCGGTGACGTGGGTGGTGAGCAGCGCGTAGTGGTGGCCGCCGATCTGGAAGGTGCGCTCGGCGGCGTCGAGCACCTCGACGGTGCAGGGCCCGTCGGTCTCCACCCAGACGGTGGCCCGGTTCTGGTCGACGTAGCGCAGCAGGGGGCCCAGCACCAACTCGGTCACCGGTCCTGGATACACCACGTGGGAGGACGGGGAAACTCGGCGGCGCGCGGTGTCCACTGTGGTCTGGACGTGAGCGGGCGGGCCCGGTGGCGAGGGGTCGGGCCCGCCCGCTCGTCCTCGCGGTGGTGCTTACTTGATGGCGCCGACGTTGACGTCGATGCAGGCGTAGAAGGCGTTGGCGGTGTCGGCGACGTTCCACACCGCGAGCACCTTCTGCGGCCCGCTGAAGCCGGACAGGTCGACGTTGTGCGACAGCTGCTGCGGCGGCTGCTGGCCACCCTGGTCGAACGAGCCGACGAGCTTGTCGCCGACGTAGTACTCCCAGGTGGTGGTGGCGTGCGCGGCGGTCAGCTTCCAGTTGAACGTGGCCTGGGTGCCGATCGGGGTGGCGGTCCAACCCTTGGAGTCGTCGTCGAGCTCGGCGAAGCTCTCGTTGCCGCCGCTGCAGCTCTTGAGGCCCTTCGGGCCCTCGACGCTCTGCGGCTCGTAGGTGATGGAACCGCACTGCACGGTGCCGGCGGCGCACTGGGCCTGGCGGCTCGGCGGTGCGTCGACGTAGCCGTGGGCGCTCGCGGTCCCGGCGGGGATCGCGATCAGGAACGGTGCGACGGCGGCACCGACCATGGCTGCGGAGATCTTGCGATTGGGCATTGTCAGCTCCTTCGGGGGAAGTCGCGACCAGGGTGAATCGATTCCGAACAGCGGAACCCATCGGCGGCGAACCGTTGTTCAGAATGCCTGTCGCGGAAGGGGAATCGCCAAATCAGTTAGTGGTCTGGACCATAATTCGGGCCTGCGGGCCGGTCAAGGACGACTCGGCTACGCATCCGGGTCGGAGTCGCCATGCGAACGGGCTGACCTGCGAGGATGGAGAGGATCGTCGATTGATCCGGATTTTCCCAATCCGATTGCCGTTTTTCCCGATGCCTGGATGTGTGCAGCGGAATTCGGCAGTATGACGCAGCGCAATGCGCTGATCGGCGAGGTGGCGAGAAATGATCAACGACGCGCGAAGATCATTCTTCCATTCCCCGAAATCGCACCGCATCCCGAGATTGGGAAGTCCGTTGACGATGGGCGGGTTTGGGTCGGTGCATGATCAATTCCCGATTCGTCCGGTCGGTTCGGGCCAAAACCGCCCCCGTCGGGAGTTCCGGGTGCAGGGGAGAGGTTCAGCGGGTGCGCTTGATGAGGGCGTTGGCGGCCGCGTAGCCGGAGCCGCCGCCCATGCCGGGGCCCGGGTGGGTGGAGGCCCCGATGTGCCAGAGGCCGGGAATGGGCGTGGCGTGGTTGCCCGCTGCGGGCAGCGGTCGCCACAGGTAGTTCTGGTCGAGCTCGGTGCTGCCTCCGTAGGGGTCGCCCTCGGCGGCGCTGGGGTTGTGCGCCGTGAGCTCCGGCGGGCTGATGATGTCGACCGCGCACACCAGGTCGTGCAGGCCGGGAGCGTGGGCGTTGAGCCGGTCGAGCACCCGGCGCGCGTATCCCTCGGCCAGCTCGCGGGTCCAGCCCCGGTTGGTGTCGAGCTCCCCGGCGGAGTCGCCGAGCGGGTGGAACGGCAGTTCCTGCAGCTGCAGCCACAGCGATGCCGCGCCCCGGGGCACGCGGGTCTCGTCGAGCAGGTACTGGCTGCCCACCACGACGGTGGGCCGGCGCGGCAGGAGGCCCGCTTCGGCTTCGGCGCAGGCGATGCCGGTGCTCGACGAGCCATCGGTGAGGTGCACGATCGGGAACGCCGACAGCCGCTCGTCGCGCCACTTCAGCGGGGCCGACAGCGCGACGTGGATCTGCATCGCCGCTCGCCCGTACCGGAACTTCTCGGCCTGGCGCACCAGCTGCGGCTTGACGGCGCTGGGCGGCAGCAGCCGGCCGTAGAGCGCGGAGGGCGCGACCGAGGCCATCACGCCGCGCCGTGCGCGCAGCACCCGGCCTCCCGCGACGACGCCGATCGCGCGGCCGTCCTCGACGAGGACGCGCTCGACCTCGGTGTCCGTCTGGACCTGCACGCCCAGCGAGTCCAGCAACTTGGAGAAGGCGGTCACGAAGTTGCCCGCGCCGCCCTCCACGACGGGCAGGCCCGCGCCGTGCAGCCCGGCGGCGAGCAGCCCGGTCATCAGCCCGCCGGAGGCGTGGTCCGGTCCCAGTCCGGCGTGCAGCAGCCAGGGCGTGAAGAGGTGGTCGACCTCGTGGCCTCGGAACTCGCGCCGGTACAGGGCGCGGCCGCTGGTGGCGAGTTGCCGCAGCCAGCCCTCGGCGCCGCGCACGCCACCGGTGTTGATCAACTTGGCGCCCTGCCACAGCATCGACCACGACCGCAGCTCGCCGCCGAGCATCCGGTTGATGGCGGCGATGTTGGCGCCGATCCGGTCCAGCATGGAGAGGTAGGCGTCGCGGTCGGCGTCGTGCTCGAAGGCGGCGATGGTCGTGGCCGGGTCGCGGTGGCTCCTCGTCACCCGGCCGTCGTCGGCGACGCTGGCCGCGGCCCAGGAGTCGGTGTTGCGGTAGACCAGCCCGTGCTCGTGCAGCTGCGGGCCGAGGGAGGCGTAGGCCGGGCCCGCCAGGAACAGCGGGTGCCACGAGGAGTAGGTGTCGTGGACGTAGCCGGGGACGGTGCGCTGCTCGGATGCGATGAAGCCGCCGAGCCGGTCGTTGCGCTCCAGCAGTAGCACGGACCGGCCCGCCCGGGCCAGTTCGGCCGCGGCGACCAGGCCGTTGATGCCGCCTCCGACGACGATCACATCGATTTCGGCGCTCATCAAGCCGACCTTCCCGGGGCTCGCAAGCCCATGATCACCACATCAAGCGGAAAGATCTTCGCATTTGAACCTATACCGATCAAGGCTTGGCGGTCGGAAGGGTTTTCGGGAACCCGGGTCGGTGCCACCGTCCGCACAGCACTGCCGAGCCCAGCGACAGCACCGCGGCGAGCGCCAGCGCGACCGGTGCGCCCCAGGTCGCCAGCGCCACCCAGCCGAGTCCGATGCCGACCACACCGCTGACCCCCTTCGCGCTGTAGACCAGCCCGTGCACCTCGATGCTGCGGTGCTGGCCGAAGCACTCCCGGGCCAGCGCGGCGAACAGCGGGTAGAAAGCTCCGCCACCGGCTCCGGCGACCGTCGCCCCGGCCACCAGCCACCCGGCGGAGGCCTGCTCGATGCCGATGAGCAGCAGCACCTGGCCCGCGGCCTGCACGGTCACCACCCAGCGCAGCGTGCGGCGGCGGCCGAGGCGTGCGGCGATCGCCATCGCCAGCGTCCGGCCCGCGCCGTTGGTGGCCACGAACAGCGCGATCGCCGCGACCGGGGACAGCGGTGCGGCCAGCAGCGCCAGGAAGGCCGCGTCGAACAGCGAGACGGCGGCTGCGCAGAACAGGCTCGCCGCCATCACCGCGAGCGCCGGGGTGCGCAGCGCCTCGGCGGCCGAGAACTCCCGCGCGGCGGGCGGGTTCGCCCGCGCCCAGCGGTGGTGGTCGACGTGCGCAGGCCACCAGTGCCGCGGCGGATCGGCGATGAGCAGCCCGCACGCGGTCACGGCCACGAGCAGCGCGGGGGCGAAGGCGGTCAGCCCGGCCTCGACGTGCCGGGGCGCGAGGGTGAGGGCGATGACGAAGGGGGTGGCGCCGTAGGCGAACGCGCCGGTGACGATGCCGACCCTGGCCGCGGAGTTCTCCGGGAACCACTTCTCGGTGGTGGAGGTGCAGGCGGCGTAGACCAGGCCGGCCCCGATCCCGCCGAGCACGGCGTACCCGGCGGCCACGCCCTGGCCGAGGCTGAGAACGCCTGCGGCGCACAGGATGCCGCCGGTGATGAGCATCGCTCGCGGTCCGGCCCGGTCGTGCTGGCGCAGGTGGGCGCTGGGCAGTCCGGCGCCGGCCTGCAGCACCGCCCAGGCGGCCAGCGTCCAGCACAGACCCGCGAGGTCGTGCCCGGCGGCCAGCAATCCGGGGATGGCCGCGCCGAAGGCGTACTGCATGGTTCCGACCAGCAGCATCGGCAGCCAGCAGGCCCACAGCATCGCCGCGCGGGGCAGGCCGGTGAGCTCGCGCGGTCGCTCGCCGACCCGGTAGCGGCGGCCGTGGTGGTCGCGCGCCTCCAGCTTCGGCGTGTGCAGTCCGATCATCGCCCACTTCTCGGGCACCGGTGTCACCGTCCGCTCGGCTCGGGTGTTGCTGCTCACAAGGACTTCGCCAACCCGACATGGCAACGGCATACTGTATGCAAGATAATCGGGAGGAGGTGAGCACAATGCGGATCATCGGGAGCATCCTGCGCCGTCTGGAACGCATGCCGCGCGGGTTCGCGGCGGACGGGCGCATGCTGGGACTGGCCACGTCCGCCGCGATCGAATCGGCTCGTCAGGACGACCGGCGCGGTGGCGCGCGGCCCGAGCCGAAGCACGTCGACGAGGGGCCGCTCGTCGACGCGCGCGGCTGATCGTCGGTGGTGGTGACCGGTGCGCTCATCTCCCGGCACCACCCCGGACCAGCCGTTCCTGCACCCACACGAAACCGATCGCGAACCCCACGCTGATCAGCGCCTGGTAGATCAGGAACGAAACCGGTTGCGGCGGCAGCGAGAAGCTGTCGCCCACCGCGAGCCTGGTGCCCACCTCCTGCACCAGCCGCGCCAGCGGGAACGCGATCAGCCAGTACAGCGCGACGGGTGCGAACGCGCCGCCGCGCAGCACCCCGCGCAGCCGCAGCGCGCTGCACCCGGCGCCGAAGGCCGCCAGCGGCACCGCCAGCATCAGCCCGGCCGTGACCGCCCACGCCGGCGGTGCGCCGGCGACCAGCGCGAACAACGCGGTGAACAGCCCGGCGACGGCGCCGATGACCAGACCCGGGGCGGTGATCCTCGTCGTCTCGGTCATGTCAGCTCACGACCACTCCGAAGCGCACCAGGCTGTAGAACAGCATGCCGAGGTAGAACACCGCGCCCGCGCCGATGATCAGGTTGCTCCACCACTTCGGGCGGATCGGCTTGGGCAGCATCCTGTTGTTCACCAGCAGCAGCACCACGCAGTAGGCGCCCATCGCGAAGGTGGACAGGAACGCGAGGATGTCCAGGATCGCGCTCGGACCGTCGGCCGGGCCGAACAGCAGGATCAGGATCCCGAAGATGATCACGCCCCACAGGAACGCGGCGTAGAGGTGCGACATCCGGAAGCGCTTGGCCCCCGGCACGAAGTTGTAGGTCATGTCGGCCTGGCCCCGGGAGAACGAGTCGAACAGCCCGAGCGTCGCGTTGAGCCCGATCAGGGCGATGAACCCGAGGAAGACCGTGCCCAGCATCGGAGAACCCGCCGAGGAGAAGGCGTCCGCCATCGCCGACAGCGCTGCTTCCCGCTCACCGCTCTCGATCAGCGACTTCACGTCGGGGTTCTCCCGCGAGGCCGACTGCGCCAGCACCGTGAACGAGATCGTCACCAGCATCGTCACGCCCCAGAACAGCAGCAGCGCGTCGAAGGTGACCCAGCGCCGCCAGCCCTTCCACTTGGCCATCTCGGCCGGGTCGTCGGTGTCGAACATGAACCCGCGCGAGGGCATGACCTCCTCCTCGCCCGCGTGCCTGAGGCCGCGGATGCGGGGGATGTGCGAACCCATGCCGGCGCCGGAATCGCGCAGGTGCAGCGTGTACCACATCTGCTGCATGCCCGACGGGCCAGCGAAGGCGATCGCGCCGACCACGACCGGGAACCATTCCGGTGACATGGCCGCGTCCGGGAAGTACCCGAAGTGGAACATGCCGGCGATCGTGCTGGTCAGGTCGTCCAGGTTGCCCACCAGCGAGGCGATGACGGCCGTTCCCACCACCAGCAGGCCGATGAGGATCGACAGCACGTTCTCCAGCAGGCTGTAGATCACCTTGGCCATGGTGAAGATGACCCCGACCAGAAGCAGCCCGACGCATCCCGAGATGTACCAGGGGATCCCGGTGATCTGCTCCAGGGCCGCGGCCCCGGCGGAGAGGTGACCGGGCCAGATGTAGACGGCCATCGCGGTGATGAAGAAGAACCACATGAGCGGTTTGGCCACGCGCGCCGCACCGGAGAAGATGCTCTCCCCGGTGGCCATCGCGTAGCGGGCCATCTCCAGCATGACCACGGCCTGCAGCGTGACACCGATGAGGAACAGCCACCGGATCTCCGGGCCGAAGATCAGCACCAGCCGGGGCCACATGTAGGACTCGCCCATGCCCACACCGAGCGCGACGAGGAACACGGTGGGGCCGAGCAGGTGGATGGACGGCGGCGCGTCGGGAAGCTTGCGGATGGGCATGGGCTCCAGCCCACCCGCGCTCCAGACCCGGCCGCCGGATTCTAATACCGGTTCTTGATCGTCTCTCCCAGGCGCCTTGTCAGCGTCCACATCGGACCTCCTTGTCCATTGTTTGCTGTGGAGCTTTGCTCGGCGGTGCAGGCGGCGGAACCGGGTGCTCGGGTGAGGCGAGGAGAAGGCGGCTCCGCCGCGTGCCTGACAGGCGGCCGATCAGCCGAGCAGTCCGGCGGAGCGGGCCCACCGGTACTTCGCGCCCAGCACCGCCACCGGCTTCTCGGTGGTGTAGGGGAAGGCGACGATGCCGTGGTCGAACAGGTAGTCCGCCGCCTTCTCCACCTCGGTGTCGCCCGCCAGCGACACCACGATCGGCTTGTCGATCCCTTCCGCGCGTGCCTCCTCGGCCACGCGGGAAGCCAGTTCGGCGAACACCATCGGAGGGGTGACGATGGTGTGCCAGTACCCCAGGATCAGCGAGTGGATCCGCGGATCCCGCAACCCGAGCCGGATGGTGGCCTCGTAGGTGCTCGGCGGCTCACCACCGGTGATGTCGACCGGGTTGCCCGCCGCCCCGAACGGCGGGATGTAGCGCCGGAACTCCGCGTCGAGGTCCGGCGGGATGTCCATCAGGTCGAGGCCGTTGGCCACGCAGGCGTCCGACAGCAGCACCCCGGAACCGCCGGCGCCGGTGATGATGACGACGTTCTCGCCCTGGGGCGTGGGCAGCACCGGAAGCCCCCGCGCGTACTCCAGCATCTCGTTGAGCCCGGGAGCCCGCACCACGCCCGAGTGGCGCAGGATGTCGTCGTAGACCTTGTCGTTGCCGGCCAGCGCCCCGGTGTGCGAGCTGGCCGCTCGCGCGCCCATGTCGGTGCGACCCGCCTTGAGCACCACCACCGGCTTCTTCTTCGTGATGCTCTTGGCGGCCCGCACGAACGCCCGCCCGTCCTTGAGGTCTTCCAGGTGCATGGCCACGACGTTGGTGTTGTCGTCGTGCTCGAAGAACGTCAGCAGGTCGTCCTCGTCCACGTCGGACTTGTTGCCCAGCCCGACGATCGCCGACACACCCATCTTCGTGGTGCGCGAGAAGCCCAGGATGGCCATGCCGATGCCGCCGCTCTGCGAGGTCAGCGCCACCCCGCCGCGCACGTCGTAGGGGGTGCAGAACGTCGCGCACAGGTTCTGCGGGGTGTAGTAGTAGCCGTAGATGTTGGGTCCCAGCAGCCGGATGCCGTGCTTGCGGGCGACCGCCACGACCTCCTCCTGCAGCTCGTGGTTGCCGGTCTCGGCGAAGCCGGAGGGGATCAGCACCGCCGCCGCGACGCCCTTCGCGCCGCACTCCTCCAGCGCGGAGGCCACGAACTTCGCCGGCACCGTGAACACCGCGACGTCCACCTCGCCCGGCACCTCGGTGATGCTCTTGTGCGCCTTGCGGCCCATGATCTCGTCGGCCTTGGGGTTGACCGGGTGGATCTCGCCCGCGTACCCGCCGTTGATCAGGTTCTTCATCACCGAGTTGCCGATCTTGCCCTCCTCGTTGGAGGCCCCGATGACCGCGATGCTGCTCGGCGTCATCAGCCGCCGCATCGACTCCAGGATCTCCTCCTGGGAGCGCTGCGGCGCCACCGCGGGTTCCCCGGTCTGCAGCACGATCCGCACATCGGCCGCCGTGGCGCCCGAGGGCGTCGCGAAGACCGGGTTGAGGTCCAGCTCGGCGATCTCCGGGAAGTCGTTGACCAGCTCGGAGACCCGGCGCAGCACCTCCGAGAGCGCGTCGGCGTCAACCGGTTCCGCGCCGCGCGCTCCCCGCAGCACCTCGGCCGCGGCGATGTCGTCGAGCATCGCCCTGGCCTCCCCGGCGCTCAGCGGAGCCAGCCGGAACGTGACGTCCTTGAGCACCTCCACCAGCACCCCGCCGAGCCCGAAGGCCACGACCTTGCCGAAGGTGGGGTCGGTGGTGGCCCCGACGATCACCTCCTGGCCGCTGACCATCTGCTGCACCTGCACCCCGGCGATCGCGGGGTTCTCGACGTGGGCGTGGGCGTTGGCCAGGATCTGCCCGTAGCCGGCCCGCACGTCGTCCTCGCCGCTGACGTCGACGAGCACGCAGCCGGCATCGGTCTTGTGCAGGATGTCCGGGGAGACGATCTTCAACGCCACCGGGCCGCCGAACTCGGCCGCCAGCGCGACCGCCTCGTCGGGGCTGGTGGCCAGGCCCTCACCGGCGGTGGGGATGCCGTAGGCGTCGCACAGCTGCTTGGCTTCGGGCGCGGTCAGCGCCGCCCGGCCCTCGGACCGCACCGCGTCGAGCACCTCCCGCACGCGGGCACCGTCGTATGCCACTTCAGATCACTCCGTTCGCCTTGAGCTCGGCCAGTTCGGACTCGTCGATGCCCAGCCGGTCCCGGAAGACCTCGGCGGTGTGCTCGCCGAGAAGGGGCGAGCGCCGGACGTCGACGGGGGAGTCGGAGAGCTTGATCGGGCAGCCGACCGTCTTGAACTCGCCGCGCTCGGGGTGATCGACGCTGACGATCATGTCGTTGTCGGCCAGCGAGGCGTCCTCGATGATCTCCTTGGTCGACAGGATCGGACCGCACGGCACGTTGTGCTCGTTGAGCGCCGCCAGCACGCTCCACTTGTCGTGACCGAGCGTCCACTCCTCGATCATGCTGAACATCTTGTCCAGCCTGGACAGACGTGCTTCCGGCGTGGACCAGTCGGGATCGTCGATCAGCTCGGGCCTGCCGATCAGCTTCGCGATCGGTGCCCATCCCTGCGGCTGCACGATGACGTAGATGTAGTCGTTGTCGCCGCCCGGCTTGCAGCGCACCGCCCAACCCGGCTGACCACCGCCGGAGGCGTTGCCCGAACGCGGGACCTCGTCGCCGAAGTCGGCGTTGGGGTACTCGCGCAGCGGCCCGTGCGCCAATCGCTGCTGGTCGCGCAGCTTCACCCGGCACAGGTTCAGCACCGCGTGCTGCATCGCCACCGACACGCGCTGGCCGGCTCCGGTGCGCTCGCGCTGCAGCAGCGCGGCGAGGATCCCGGCCACCGTGTGGATCCCGGTCCCGGAGTCGCCGATCTGCGCGCCGGTGGCCATCGGCGGGCCGTCCTCGAAACCGGTGGTGGACATCGAACCGCCCATCGCCTGGGCGACCACCTCGTAGGCCTTGAAGTGCGTGTAGGGCCCGTCGCCGAACCCCTTGATGG
Organism: Saccharopolyspora karakumensis; assembly: GCF_004349225.1. Lineage (NCBI taxonomy): Bacteria > Bacillati > Actinomycetota > Actinomycetes > Pseudonocardiales > Pseudonocardiaceae > Saccharopolyspora > Saccharopolyspora karakumensis. The sequence continues at coordinate 49,293 of NZ_SMLA01000014.1, read as the reverse complement.
AGGCGTAGATCAGCTTCGGGTTGATCTCGCGCAGCTTCTCCCAGGTGAAGCCCATGCGGTCCACGGTCCCGGGGCCGAAGTTCTCCACCAGCACGTCGGATTCGGCGACGAGCCTGGTGAAGATCTCCTTGCCCGCATCGGACTTCATGTTCAGCGTGATGCTGCGCTTGTTGCAGTTGAGCATCGTGAAGTAGAGGCTGTCGGCGTCGGCGACGTCGCGCAGCTGCTTGCGGGTGATGTCGCCGGTGGGTGCCTCCAGCTTGACCACGTCGGCCCCGAGCCAGGCCAGGATCTGCGTCGCGGACGGTCCGGACTGGACGTGCGTCATGTCCAGGACGCGCACGCCTTCCAATGCACTCATGACTGGCACCTCTTTGCTCCTGAAGCGGCGTAGCCGCTCGGTCGACTCTCGCTACTGGCACCTCGACGCGGAAAAGGGCTGCGGGAACGGTGGTCTCACTTGTACATGGTCTGGTTCATCGTCCCCGGGGCGTAGACCTCGGGATCGACCCAGACGTTGATCAGCGACGGCTTGCCGGACTCGCGCGCGCGTTGCAGCGCGGGGGCGATGTCGGCGGGGTCGTGGACCTCTTCGCCGTAACCGCCGAGCATCTGCGCGAACTTGCTGTAGGGGATGTCGCCGAGGGTGTTGCCGACCCGGCCGCGGTCCTCGCCGTACTTGGCGATCTGGCCGTAGCGGATCTGGTTCATCGAGGAGTTGTTGCCGACGATGCCCACGAAAGGCAGGTCGAAGCGCACCATCGTCTCGAAGTCCCAGCCGGTGAGGCTGAACGCGCCGTCCCCGAACAGGCACACCACTTCCTTGTCGGGGCAGGCCTTCTTGGCGGCCATGGCGAACGGCACACCGACGCCGAGGGTGCCCAGCGGCCCGGGGTCCATCCAGTGGCCGGGGGCCTTGGGCTGGATGACCTGGCCGGAGAAGGTGACGATGTCGCCGCCGTCGCCGATGTAGATGGAGTCCTCGGTGAGGAACTCGTTGATCTCGTGCACCAGCCGGTACGGGTCGATGGGCGAGGAGTCGGAGTGCTGGCGCGGGAGGCGCTTGGTCAGCGCGGCGCTCTCGACCTCGCGCAGTTCCTGCACCCACGCCTTGCGCCCGCTGGCGCCGTTGTCGGTGCGTCCGGACGCGGCCTGCGACAGCGCGGTGAGCACGGCGTCGGCGTCGCCGACGATGCCCAGGTCGACGTCGCGGTTGCGGCCGACCGTGCGGTAGTCCAGGTCGATCTGCACGACCGTCGCCTCGGGGGAGAGGCGCTTGCCGTAGCCCATCCGGAAGTCGAACGGGGTGCCGAGGATGATGATCAGGTCGGAGTTCTGGAACGCGTAGCGGCGCGCGAGCTGGAAGTGCAGCGGGTCCCCGGGCGGGAGCGTGCCGCGGCCGGCGCCGTTGCAGAACGCGGGGACGTTGAGCTCGCGGACGAGCTTGACGGCCGATTCGGTGGCCCTGCAGGTCCAGGTCTGGCTTCCCAGCAGGATGCAGGGCTTCTCGGCCTTGACCAGCAGGTCGGCCAGCTTCTGCACCGCGTCGGGATCACCCGCCGAGCGGGTGGTGGCCCGGTAGCCGCCGGCCTGCGGGATGCGGGCCTTGTCGACCGGGACCTTGGCGTCGAGCACGTCGCGCGGGATCTCCAGGAACGACGGGCCGGGGGAGCCGTGGAAGCACTCGCGGAAGGCCATCGACACCATGTCGGCGGCCCGTTCGGTGTGCGGCACGGTGGCGGCGAACTTGGTGATCGGGTTCATCATGTCCACGTGCGGAAGGTCCTGCAGCGAGCCCATCTTGTGCTGTGACAGCGCGCCTTGGCCGCCGATGAGCAGCATCGGGCTCTCCGCGCGGAAGGCGTTGGCCACACCGGTGACCGCGTCGGTGGTGCCGGGTCCCGCGGTGACCACCGCGCAGCCGGGCTTGCCGGTGATGCGGGAGTAGCCGTCGGCGGCGTGGGCGGCGACCTGCTCGTGGCGCACGTCGATGACGTCGATGCCTTCGTCGACGCAGCCGTCGTAGATGTCGATGATGTGGCCACCGCAGAGGGTGAAGATCGTGTCCACGCCTTCGGCTTTGAGGGCCTTGGCGACGAGGTGACCGCCGGAGATCTGATCGGGTTCGCCTGCGTTGTCGGGTGCCGTCTGGGCCATCAGCGCTCATCCCCTTGTGTGAACACGCGTCTGCGGTCGTCTCCATACTGCATACCGTATGAGGTTCGTATCAGGGATACCGCAGCGAAGCGCGGGTGTCCATAGGTCGCCGCGGGATTCATCACCGGCCGAACCTCGTCCACAGTGGACGTTTAGGACGCGGAACAGCTGGTCAGCGGACCGGTTTCGGTGCTCGCCGGGAGCCGGAGCGAGCGAGAATCTTGCCGGGCGATTCACATACTGTATACTGAATGCACCGACACCTGCGCCTGGCCGCAAGACCAGAGCGGAGATCGATTGTGAGAGTCGCTGTTGTCGGCGCCGGTGCCATCGGCGCGTACGTGGGTGCCTGCCTGCATCGGGCGGGAGCGGACGTGAGCCTGCTGGCTCGTGGGGACAACCTGGCCGCGCTGCGCGCCGACGGCGTGCGGGTGCTCAGCCCTCGCGGGGACTTCCAGGTCGCGCCCCACACCACCGACGATCCGGACGAGATCGGCGCGGTCGACCACGTCGTCCTCGGCCTGAAGGCCTATTCCTACGCCACCTGCGGACCACTGGTCCACCCCCTGCTCAAGGAGGACACCACGATCATCGCCGCGCAGAACGGAATCCCGTGGTGGTACTTCCACGGGCTGCGCGGCCCCTTCGAAGACCACCGCATCGACACCGTCGACCCCGGCGGCGCCGTCAGCCGGGTCCTGCCACCACGCCGCGCCATCGGCTGCGTGGTCTACGCCGCCACCGAACTCGACGCCCCCGGAGTGGTGCGGCACCGGGAGGGGACCCGCTTCTCCATCGGCGAACCCGACGGCAGCTATTCCCGGCGCTGCCGCGAGTTCAGCGACGCCATGATCGCCGGTGGGCTGAAGTGCCCGGTCGAGGACGACATCCGCCGCGACATCTGGATCAAGCTGATGGGCAACGTCGCCTTCAACCCGATCAGCGCGCTCACCGGAGCCACCCTCGCCGGGATGTGCCGCCACTCGGGCGTGCGGGCGCTCGTGGCCGCGATGATGCGCGAATCGCTGGAGATCGCCGCCGCGCTCGGCTGCTCTCCCGACATCGCCATCGAGCGGCGACTGGCCGGAGCCGAACGCACCGGTGACCACAAGACCTCGACCCTGCAGGACCTGGAGAGGGGAAAACCCCTGGAACTGGAGGCGATGCTCACCGCGGTCGTCGAACTGGCCGATCTGGTGGGTGCCGAAGCCCCCACGTTGCGCACCGTCAACGCACTCGGCGACCTGCTCGGCCGGCGGCTCGCGCCTGGCGAACCCGCGACGGCCGGGAGCATCCCACGGGAGTGAGCATGTCCGACCGCAGCAGCACCCGGGCCCGCCGCGCACTCGTCGCGGCGGGCCCGGCCAGGGGCCCGCGATGACGGCCCGCAACCACCGCGACGTCCTCGAGCGCGTCCTGCGCAGGACCATCGAGCCGCGCGCCCGCGACACCGACGGTGCGGGACGGTTCCCGCGCGAGAACGTCGACGCGCTCGGCCAGGCCGGTCTGCTCGGGCTGACCCTGCCCGCGCGGCACGGCGGCTTCGGCCGCGGCCTCGGCGAAGCCGTCGAGGTCACCGACCGGGTCGCCCGGGTCTGCGGCTCCACCGCAGCGGTGCTGGCCGCCCACTACGCGGCCACGGCCGTGCTGGCCCGCCACGCCGATTCCGAACTCCTGCGCGCGAGCGCCGCCGGGCACCACCTCAGCACCCTGGCATTGGCCGAGACCGGGAACCCCGGACTGGTCCCGGCGGGCCGGGCCGACTCGCGCGGGGGAGTGGTCGCCCTGTCGGCCCGCAAGAACCGGGTCGTCTCGGCCGGCGAGGCCGACAGCTACGTCTGGACCGGCCCGCCCGCCGGGCGGCGCGGCGCCCTGTCGCTGTGGCTGATCCCGGCGGAAGCGCCCGGCCTGTGCGTTCCCGCATCGGCCGACGCGGTGGGGCTGCGCGGGAGCGCCACCGCGACCATCACCGCGGACCCGGTCCTCGTTCCCTCCTCCGCCGCGCTCGGCGGCGACGAGGCGGCGCAGGAGCTGCTGGAGGTGATCCTGCCCTGGATGTGCGCCCTGCAGGCCGCGCTCGCGCTGGGCTTGATGCAGGCGGTGCTCGCTCGCGGCGTCGAATGCGTGACCGGCCCGCAGCCGTCCTGGGCCCGATGGCAGGACCCGCCGGCCGAGCAGCCCGAGGTCAGGGCCGATCTCGCCCGGATGCGGACGAAGGTGGACACCGCCGAGCTGGTGCTCGCCGACGCCGTCCAGCACGACTGGCACCCCGACGGTCTGCAACGACTGCTGCAGGCTCGCGCGCTCAGCGGCGAGAACGCCGTCCAGGTCGCCGAGCTCGGCATCAAGGTGTGCGGGCAGCACGCGTTCCGCCAGGACTTCGGCGTGGAACGCCGCTTCCGGGACGCCCACACCGCGGCCCACGGGCAGTTCGCGGTGGACCAGGCCTGGGACCGCCTCGGCAGAATCGCCTGCGGGAACGCGCTTTTGGCCTAGGAAGAGGTGGAGAAATGGAAAGAACGGCCGCTCCCCACAAGCGGCCGCTCTCGGTCCCCTTCCCTGAACGGTGACGCCGGCGCCGGCGCGATGAATCCCCCATCACTCATCGAACCGGCGCCCGGCCACCCGAGCGACCGCCGATCCAACACCGGACGCTCATGTGCCCCAGGCAGGCAACACGAATGGTGCACGATTCAGCTTTCTCGGTGCTTTCACAACGAAGAACCCAGAGCGTGTGGAGTTGATCTAGTCCTCGGCGCTGTGATCGAGGTAGCTCTTGCGGGTGTGTTCGGTGTGCTCGCGCATGAGACGGGAGGCGGTGTCGCCGTCCTTCTTGGCGATGGCGTCGATGAGCGCGGAGTGCTCGTCCCAGGCCTGCTTGCCGCGGCTCTTGGCAACGGGAGTGTGGTACCAGCGGACTCGGCGGTTGATCTGCGCGGCGAGTTCGTTGAGGACCTTGTTGCCGGACATCTCGGTGATCTTGGCGTGCAGCTCGGCGTTGGCGGCCACGACCGCTTCGACGTCGTCGGCCTTGAGCGCGGAGAGTCCCGACTTGTAGATCTGCTTGAGCGCGGCGACGCCGTCCTTGGTGGAGTTCAGCGCTGCCAGCCGGGCGGATTCGGCCTCCAGCAGGGTGCGCACGCCGAGGAGCTGATCGGCCTCTTCGGGGGTGGGGCTGTGGACGAAGGCGCCGTAGCCCGGGCGCAGATCGACCCACTCGTCCTTCTGCAGCCACTGGAGCGCTTCGCGCACGGGCTGGCGGGAGACGCCGAGCGCCTCGGCCAGTTCCTTCTCGACCAGGTGCTGACCGGGTTTGAGCTCGCCGGTGATGATCAGTTCGAGGATGGCCTCGTAGACCGTCTCGCGCAGCGGGACCGGGCGCGCCACCTGGCGGGTGGCGATGCCCTCGGACAGCTTCGAGGTCAGCGACATGCGGTCAGCTCCGGTTGCTCGTACCGACGGTGGCCACGGGCTCAGCCCGTGGTTTTAGCATACAGTATTCCGGACGGTGAGCGCGGAGCCGCGAGCGGCGGAACCGATTCGTCCAGTGTGGACCAGCCGCTGGGCCGAACGGATGGATAACCGGTGTGGTCCTGGACACCATCCTCCGGTCGGACTAGAACCACCGGTGCCAGGCCCCAGAGCCGAGGTCCGCGGGGAACGATTCGCTCCCCACTGCCGGAGGCGCCGATGAGCGTGCCCGCGTTGCTCCCGTTCGCAGCGGTCGCCGTGCTGCTCGCAGCAGTGGCCACCGACCTGCTCGCCTGCGCCCGAGGCCGCGCCCCCACGCGGCACGACCTGCTCGTGGCCGGGGCGGGAATCGCCGCCGCGCTGCTCGTCGCGACCGGCCTGAGCATCGGTGCACCGCCGCTGGCCGGGGAGTTCCTGGCGGCCTGGGGTTCGGCGTTCGCGGTCACCGTGGACCTGGTCGTCGTTCTCGTGGTGCTGACCCACCAGGTCCCGGACGCGCGGCGGCTGGTGGTGCTCGCCATCGGCGCCTCGGCTCTGACCCGGATCGTGCTGGCCGCCACCGGAGTCGCCGGGGTCGGGTGGACCTCGGCTCTGTTCGGACTGCTGGTGCTCGTCGCCGCCTGGTGGTTGTTCCGGAGCGGCGAAACCGGCCTGCCGCACGCCGGGGCGCTGAGCCTCGGCGCGGTTCCGGCGGCGGTGGCGCTCGGCGCCTTCGCGGTCTCGGCGACCGGCGGCGGCCCGGTGGTGGTGCTGTGCGCGAACCTGATCGCCCTGCTCGGCGCCGTCCGGCTGGTGCGGCTGACCGCCCGGCTGTGCGCGCGGGCGTCCGACGCGTCCGTCGGGTTCTCGGCGCTGCTGGTGTTCCTCGGCGTCAAATCCCTGGTCTCGGGGCTGTCCGGGCACGGTCCCGCGCACGACGCCGGGGTGACGGTGCTGTCGCTGGGGATGGCACTGCTGGTGGCGGCCCTGATGGTGATCACCGCGGTGCGCGCCGAGCGTTGACGGATCGTCGTTCGCGAGCCGAAGATGAGCCCTTCGCTGATCAGCCGGGCGGGAGGCGCGTTGAGCACCGGGACGCAGCACACGACAGGTTTCTTCCACGGCCGCACCATCGACGAGCTCGGCGAGCAGCTGCGCCGCGACGAGTTGCGCGCCGTCGACCTCGCCACGGCCTCGCTGGCCGCGGTCGACGCGCTCGACGGCGAGCTGAACGCCGTGGTCACCCTCGACCGCGACGGCGCGCTGCGCGCGGCGGAGAAGGCCGACGCCGAGCTGGCCGACGGTCTCGACCGGGGCCCGCTGCACGGCGTCCCGGTGGCGGTCAAGGACATCATCGACGTGGCGGGGTTGCGCACCACCATGGGCTCGGCGCACTTCGCCGACCACGTGTCCACATCGGACGCCGAGTGCGTGCGCCGGTTGCGGGAGGCCGGTGCGGTGATCATCGGCAAGACCACCACGCACGAGTTCGCCTTCGGCCCCACCGGGGACCGCGCCCACAACGGACCCTCGCGCAACCCGCACGACCCCGGGCGGATGACCGGCGGGTCCAGCGGCGGCAGCGGCGCGGCGGTCGCGGCCGGGATGGTGCCGCTGGCGCTGGGCACCGACACCGGCGGCTCGGTGCGCATCCCGGCGTCGCTGTGCGGGGTCGCCGGTTTCAAACCCGTCCACAGCGCGATTCCCGCCGACGGCGTGTTCCCGCTGTCGCAGACCCTCGACCACGTCGGCGTGCTCGCCGGCACCGCCGCCGACTGCCGGCTGGCCTACCGGGTGCTGGCCGGACTGCGGCCGATGCCCAGCCGCGAGCACGGCTCCGAGGTGTCGCTCGGCTGGATCCCGCCGGACCTGCTGCACCCCACCGACCCCCGCGTCACCGGCGTCGCGCGCACGGCGCTGGACGTCGACGGGATCGACGTGCGCGAGGTCCGCCCGAACGGGCTGGAGGGGATGCTGCGCGCCTTCGGCGCGATCCAGTTCAGCGAGGCCCACGCCGTGCACGCCGAGCGCATCGCCGACGCGCCGCAGCTGTTCACCGACGACGTCCTGGCGATCCTGCGGCTGGCCGGTGAGACCGCGGGCTGGCAGTACGTGCGAGCGCTCGGCGAGCGCGACGACTGGCGCGCCGAGGTCGCCGCGCTGCTCGACGAGGTCGAGCTGCTGGCCATGCCCACCACCTGCGTCACCGCGCCCGAGATCGACCAGCGCGAGATCGAGGTCAACGGCACCCGAACCCCGGTGCGCGGTCCGCTGATCGGCCTCACCCGTCCCTGGAACCTCGCCGGAGCCCCGGCGATCTCGGTGCCCGCCGGGACGGTGGACGGGCTCCCGGTCGGCCTGCAGCTGGTCGGCCGACCGGGACAGGAGGACCGGCTGTTCGCCGTGGCCGCCCGCCTCAGCCGTTGATCGCCTCGGCGATGGCCTTGCCGAGGTCCTCGGTCGTGGCGGTGCCGCCCAGGTCCGGGGTGCGCGGGGCGGCGGGGTCGCCGAGCACCTGCTCGATCGCCGCCATCACGTCCGCGCCCGCCTCGGTCAGGCCAAGGTGGTCGAGCATCATGCCGACCGACCAGATCTGGCCGATCGGGTTGGCGATGCCCTTGCCCGCGATGTCCGGCGCCGAGCCGTGCACCGGCTCGAACGTCGACGGGTAGCGGCCTTCCGGGTTGATGTTGCCCGACGGGGCGACGCCGATCGTGCCCGTCACTCCCGGACCGAGGTCGGAGAGGATGTCGCCGAAGAGGTTGCTGGCCACCACCACGTCGAAGCGCTCCGGGGTCATGACGAACCGCGCGCACAGGATGTCGATGTGGTCCTGGTCCACGCGGACCTCCGGGTACTCCTGGGCGATCTCGGCGAACCGCTCGTCCCAGAACGGCATCGAGTAGTAGATCCCGTTGGACTTCGTCGCCGAGGTCACGTGCGGTGTGCCGAGCCTGCGGGCCAGGTCGAACGCGTAGCGCATGATCCGGTCGGTGCCGAAGCGGGTGAACGAGGCGGTCTGCAGCACCGTCTCGCGGTCCGTCCCCTCGTTCTGGCGGCCGCCGAGCTTGGAGTACTCGCCCTCGGTGTTCTCCCGGACCACCCAGAAGTCGATGTCGCCGGGCTGCTTGTCGCGCACCGGTGCCGTCACCCCGGGCAGCAGGCGCACCGGGCGCAGGTTGACGTACTGGTCGAACACCCGGCGGATCGGGATCAGCAGACCCCACAGCGAGATGTGGTCCGGAACGCCCGGGTAGCCGACCGCGCCCAGCAGGATCGAGTGGTGGTCGCGCAGCCGGTCGAGGCCGTCCTCGGGCATCATCCGCCCGGTCGTGCGGTAGGTCTCGCAGCTCCAGTCGAAGTGGCGGCGGTCGAACCGCACGCCGTGCTTCGCGCCGATCACGTCCAGCACGCGCAGCGCTTCGGGCATGACCTCGTTGCCGATGCCGTCGCCGGGCAACACCGCGATCTCGTACTGCTGCATGGGCACATCCCGTCGCAAGCTCGAGCGGACACGTTCAGGTTCATCTAACGCGCGGGGACATCGGCGGGGAAGGGGCGCGCAACGGTGGCGGACGAGCGCGTCACCGGTTACCAAGGACGGGTGACCGACGACGGCGCGGTCTCGGCCCTGCGCGAGATCGCCTTCTGGCTGGAACGGCAGAACGCGCCCACCTACCGGGTCCGGGCGTTCCGCCGGGCCGCAGCGGTCGTGTCCGAGACCTCCGACCTGGAACGGCGGGTCGGGTCCGGCGGGCTCACCGACCTGGAGGGCATCGGCCGCACCACGGCCGCGGTGATCACCCAGGCCCACCGCGGTGAAACACCCGACTACCTGGCGAAGCTGCGCGACGAGGCGGAGGTCCCCGAGCACGGCGCGAGCCTGCGCGCCGCGCTGCGCGGGGACTGCCACACCCACTCCGACTGGTCCGACGGCGGGAGCCCGATCGCCGAGATGGCCACCACCGCGCGAGAGCTGGGGCACGAGTGGATGGCGTTGACCGACCACTCACCTCGGCTCACGGTCGCGCGCGGCCTGTCGGCCGACCGGCTGCGCGAGCAGCTCGACGTGGTCGATGAGCTCAACAGCAGGCTGGCGCCGTTCCGGATCCTCACCGGCATCGAAGTCGACATCCTCGGCGACGGCGGCCTCGACCAGGACGAAGACCTGCTCGTCGAGCTCGACGTCGTGGTGGCCAGCGTGCACTCGGACCTGCGGATGGCCTCGGGGCCGATGACCCGCCGCATGGTCGCCGCCGCGCGCAACCCGCACGTCGACGTGCTCGGGCACTGCACGGGCCGGCTCATCGGCGACCGCAAGCGGCCCCAGTCGACCTTCGACGCGCGGGAGGTGTTCACCGCCTGCCGCGACCACGAGGTCGCCGTGGAGATCAACTCCCGGCCCGACCGGCTCGACCCGCCCCGCGAGCTGCTGGAACTCGCCCGCGACCTCGGCTGCCGGTTCAGCATCGACTCCGACGCCCACGCTCCCGGCCAACTCGACTGGCTGGTGCACGGCTGCGCTCGCGCCGAGGAGTGCGGCATCGGTCCTGACCGCGTCATCAACACCCGCCCGGCGGCCGACATCGCCACCTGAAAGTCCCACTTGCGGTGTTCTCGGCCGGGCTGTCACCGTACGCGTGAGCCGCCGTTGCGACGAAGCAGCAGGTCCAGGCCCGGTTTTCGGGGCAACGGCACGTCGAGAGCGAGGCGCTCATGCCGGCCACCGAACCCGCCACCCCCACCCGGCCAGGTCCCAGCGGGCCGCAGAACCTCGAACGCTTCCGCGCGGACGTCGCGCGCATCATCGACGACTACCCGCACCAGCCGGTGTTCCCGCTGTACGTGGAGCTGCGGGACCTGCGCGACCGGGCGATGAAGGTGCTCGAACGGCGGGTGCCCGCCGACCACGCCCGCGACTGGTTCCACACCACCGGACTGGTGTGCGCGGCGATGGCCAACGCCGCCTTCGACCTCGGGCACCCGGTGGCGGCCGAAGCCCAGGCGCGCACCGCGTTCCAGTGCGCGGAGCAGGCCGGAAGCGATGCGCTGCGCTGCTGGGTCCGGGGCACCCAGAGCCTGGTGGCCTACTGGGACGACCGCTGCCGCGACTCCGTCGAGCTCGCCCAGGACGGGCTGCGCCACCAGCCCGAATCCGGCACGGCCATGGTGCGGCTGGCGGCCGTGGAAGCCCGGGCGCAGGCGCGACTGGGCGACGCCCACGCCGCCGAACGCGCCCTGACCCGTGCGGAGGAAGCCCGTGAGCGAGTCGTGGAGGTCGACGACCCGGCCGGGTTGATGGAGTTCCCGGTCGCCAAGCAGTACGGCTACGCGTCCACGACCGCTCTGTGGCTCGGTGGCCAAGTGGGGCTCGCCCGCGCTGAGCGGGACGCGATCACCGCCATCGCCGGGTACGCGCAGGAACCCGCCGAGCGGCAGCGCATCGGCGAGCTGTGCCTGGCGCGGCTGGACCTGGCCGCCGCTCGGTTGCGCGGCGGGGAGCTCGACGGAGCCGCCGAGCAGGTCGACCTGGTGCTGGCGGCGGCCGCCGCGCGACGCACCGAGGCGGTGCTGCGGCGTCTGCTCCGGCTCGGCAAGGCCCTGGAACGCACCCCGCTGCAGGCGGCCCCGGCCGCGGTGGCGCTGCGCGAGAAGATCGGCTCGTTCTGCGCGGCGCGCGGCGTGTCGCCACTGGTCGGGCAACCTCGTTGAAGCTTGAACTGCTGTTAGGCTCTGGACCGTGAGTGACACGCGCTGGTTGAGCGACCACGAGCAGCGCGCCTGGCGGAAGCTGGCCGCCCTGATGGCGGTGGTGCCGGCCGCTCTGGACGCGCAGCTGCAGCGCGATGCCGGACTGACGATGTTCGGCTACTGGGTGCTGGCGATGCTGTCGGAGGCACCCGGGCACCAGCTGCGGATGAGCCACCTCGCGCAGCAGTCCAACGCCTCGGCCTCGCGCGTCTCGCACGTGGTGTCCCGCCTGGAGAAGCAGGACTACGTCTCCCGCCGCAAGGCCGAGGACGACGCGCGCGGCAGCATCGCCGAGCTCACCGACGCCGGGATGGCCAAGGTCGTCGCCTCCGCCCCCGGCCACGTCGAGCAGGTCCGCTCGCTGATCATGGACGGTCTCGACGAGGACCAGGTCCGGCTCCTCGACGAGCTTTGCACGGCCCTGCTCGCCCAGGTCGACCCGGGCGGAACCCTCTCGGTGGCCCCGCCCGGTTGACTCGTTCTCAGGCCGCTTCGTCGGAGTCGGACTGCGAGGCGAACTGCGTGCGGTACAGCTCCGCGTAGTGGCCGCCCCGGGCGAGCAGCTCCTCGTGGGTGCCCTCCTCGGCGATCGTGCCGCCGTCGATCACCAGGATCCGGTCGGCCTCCCGGATGGTCGCCAGGCGGTGGGCGATGACCAGCGCCGTGCGACCCGACAGCGCGGTGGCCAGCGCCCGCTGCACGGCCGCCTCCGACTCGGAGTCCAGGTGCGCGGTGGCCTCGTCGAGAACCACGATCGGCGGTGCCTTGAGCAGCAGCCGCGCGATCGCCAGCCGCTGCTTCTCACCGCCGGAGAGCCGGTGCCCGCGATCGCCGACCACCGTGTCCAGCCCGTCGGGCAGGGTCTCGATCAGCTCGCCCAGCTGCGCGGTCCGCAGCGCCTCGACGAGCTCGTCCTCGGTGGCCTCCGGGCGGGCGAAGGCGAGGTTCTCCCGGATCGTGTCGTGGAACAGGTGCGCGTCCTGGGTGACCACCCCGACGTGCTCGTACAGCGATGCCAGCGACGCCTCCCGCACGTCGATCCCGCCGATGCGCACCGCCCCCGCGTTGACGTCGTAGAGCCGACCGGCGAGGTTGGTGATGGTCGTCTTGCCCGCACCGGAGTGACCGACCAGCGCGATCGTCTGACCCGGTTCGGCGCGGAAGCTGATGTCGTGCAGCACCGGGTGGGCGGGGGAGTTGTCGGCCCGCGCGACCGACTCCAGCGACGCCAGCGACACCTCGCTGGAGGCCGGGTAGCGGAACGAGACCTGGTCGAACTCGACGTCGGAGGCCCCGGCGGGCAGTTCCCGGGCGTCGGGCTCCTCGGTGATCATCGGCTTGAGGTCGAGGACCTCGAAGACCCGGTCGAAGCTCACCAGCGCCGTCATGATGTCCACGTGCACGTTCGACAGCGCCGTCAGCGGCCCGTAGAGGCGGTTGAGCAGCGTCGCCAGCGCCACCAGCGTGCCCAGCTGGAACGCCCCGGCCAGCACCAGGCCGCCGCCCAGGCCGTAGACCACGGCGGTGGCCAGCGCCGCCAGCAGCGTCAGCGCCACCATGAACACCCGGCTGTACATCGCCGAGATGATGCCCATGTCGCGGACCTTCTCGGCGCGGCGGGCGAAGCGGTCGGACTCCTCGTCCGCGCGGCCGTAGAGCTTGGCCAGCATCGCCCCGGCCACCCCGAAGCGCTCGGTCATCAGCGAGCTCATCTCGGCGTCGAGCTGCATCTGCTCGCGGGTGATGCGCTGGAGCTTGCGGCCCACCCAGCGCACCGGCAGCAGGAACAGCGGCAGCATGACCAGCGAGACCACCGTGATCTGCCAGGAGAGCGTGAACATGGTGGCCAGCACGAGCACCAGGCTCAGCACGTTGGACACCACCGACGACAACGTCGAGGTCAGCGCCCGCTGCGCGCCGATGACGTCGTTGTTGAGCCTGCTGACCAGCGCCCCGGTCTGGGCGCGCACGAAGAACGCCACCGGCATCCGCTGCACGTGGTCGAAGACCTCCCGGCGCAGGTCGTAGATCAGGCCCTCGCCCAGGCGCGCGGAGTACCAGCGCTGGGCGAGGCTCATCGCCGCCTCCAGCACGGCGACCCCGGCCACCGCCAGCGCCAGCCACACCACCAGCGAGAAGTTCCGGGGCACGATGCCGTCGTCGATGATGGCCTTGAACAGCAGCGGGTTGACCACCCCGAGCACGGCGGCCAGCGCGACCAGCACCAGGAACGGCACGATGTCGCGCCCGTAGGGCCGGGCGTAGCCGGCGATGCGGCGCAGCAGGCCGGCGGACAGGCGTTGCCGGGTGACGGACTTGTCGCTCGCGAACGAGCGCATCGTCGACCAGTTGGCGTTCACTTGGTGGTCCTTCGTGATGTGGTGGTGTTCAGCGGTTCGGGTGACTACATCCTCGGACTTCGTGCTAGGTGGAAGTCAATGCGCCTCCCGGATGTTCCCCGCGCACCGCCATGCGGACTGTTGGCCACCACAACAATTCGGCCACATCCCACGTCCGATCGATGCGCCCGGAGAGGTTGATCTTGAACGATGGGCGTGCACTGCGCGGAGTGCCGCCCTGGACACCTTCCGGAGTGCGGCGAGCTCGGCGAACCGGTCTGGCTGGTGAAGGAGAACGACCACGTGGTGAAGGGCGCGGCCAGGGACGGTCGAATCGTCGCGGAACTCGACGGGACGCGACTTCCGCTGCGCGTCGCGGACCGGTTCTTCCTCGCCGCGCACAGCGGGGAGAGCCGCATCTCCCCGCGGATCGACGGGGGTCTGCTGGCGCTGGGCTGCGCGGGCGGTCTGCTGGCGGAGCTGATCGTCGAAGAGGAGATCGCTCTGACGCCTGACGTGCGGCCCAGCGGCAACGGGCGCTGCCCGGACTTCCTGGCCTGGACGGTGCTGCGCGAGATCCGCCGCGAGTCCGGGCACGACCTGCGCACCTGGCTGGAGTACCTGGCGCAGACCGCGGTGGAGAAGGTGCGCTGCAGGCTGGTCCTGGTCGACGTCCTGCGCGAGGTCCCGGTGTCCGGCGGGCTGCGCGGCGGTTCGGCGGCGGCGTGGCGCATCGCCGACGAGCACCGCGGGAACACCACCGCCGACCTCGAAGAGCTGTTCACCGGAACCGAAACCGCCACAGGCAACGGCCTGATCACCGTGCCCGAACGGCTCGCCGAGATCACCTTCGCCCTCCTGGTGCGCGAGACCGGGGCGCTGCGGCACCTGCGGTTGTCCAAACAGGCTCAGCGGCAGGGCGATTTCCGCATGGACTCCTGGGAATCGCTGCTGCCCGGCACGTTGCGCAGCCTGGTGCACGAGATCGCCGTCGCACGCGGGAGGCCCGCCATCACCCCACGCCGCTGAGAAGATCCGAGGAGCGCGGCACTTGCCTCCTTCGAACGTCTCGGCGGCGCTGGCCGTTCCAAGCTGGGCGTGCTGTCGATCGTGTTCTTCACGGTGGCCGCCTGCGCCCCCGCGACCATCGTCGGCGGCGTCTCGGTCACCGGGTTCGCCGCGGCCGGAACTCCCGGGGTGCCGCTGGGCCACCTGGCGATGGCACTGGTCGTGGGGGTGTTCGCCATCGGCTACGTGACCACGTCCCGGCACGTCGACAACGCAGGCGCCTTCTGTTCGCCCTCGGCCGGGAGGGGATCGGCGCGGCGTGGTGGGCGCGGACGAGCACCCGCACCGCCGCGCCGGTCGCCGGATCGCTGATCGCGACCGGTGCGGCGACCGGCGCGGTGCTGGCCACCGGGATGCTGGGGCTGGACCCGGCCGTGCACCTGTTCTTCTGGGGTACCACGACCGGTGCGCTGGGCGTGCTGCCTCGCCGTGGTCGGCTACTTCCGCCGCGTCGGCGGGCACGGCTACGGCGCGTGGCCCACCGGGGTCGCGCCCACCGCGGCATCGGTGCTGCGGGCGGTCGTGCTGGTGCTGGCGGTCTCCGCGTACGGCACCACGCTCGGCGTCGGTCCGGGACACGCGCTGGGGGGCTGGGCGCTTCCGTCGGGCCTGGCGGTGGTCTTCGCGCTCGGCCTGGTCTGGGGAGCGGTGCTCAAGCACGCCAGACCGCAGGTCTACGCGCGCGTCGGACTCGGCGCGCGGGCGACCGTGGTGCGGATCGGCCCGGAGGAGCTGGTCGGTCGGTGACCGACGGTCGCGGCAGGGCACCCGGCTCCGTGCCCTGCCGTGGCGACGAGGCGTCAGGTTTCGGCACCCGTGTAGCGGAACTCCCAGGTTCCATCACCGTTCTTGCCCGCGCGCTCGTAGATCAGCCGCGGTGGCACGGCCTCCGGATTGCGAGCGCGAGCGGGAAGGGTGATGCGCGGGATCGGTTTGCCCGATGAATCGGCCGAAACGGTCAGCTCCTGACCGTCCTGCGGCCCACCGCGGAGCCGGACCCGGATGTCTGGCACGGCGACCCCTTTCCTTCTCCCAAAGACGCGAGGACAACGACATCGGCTAGGACCCGCGCACCCGCGGCCCGGTTCCCGCAGTCACTTGATCGTGTGGGCGAGGAGATCATCCCGTCACCAGATCCAGGAGCTCACACCGGTACATCCTGGTAGAAACGATGGGTGAACGTAGCACGAACGGTGCGATTGACCTTCACCGCCGGTGCGGTCGAATCCGACACCCACGTCAACCTCTCGGCGGTGCGCACCGACGGTGAGCACCTCTGGATCGCGGGCGACGAGACCGCCACGGTCGAACGGCTCACCTGCGACGACCCCGGCAAGCCCACCGAGTACCGGGAGCACGTGAGCTTCCCGCTCGCCGACGTCGTCGACCTGCCCGGCGAGGCCGACGAGGAGGTCGACGTCGAGGGGATCTCCCGCAACGGGCCGTTCCTGTGGGTGGTGGGGTCGCACAGCGCCAAGCGGCGCAAGATCAAGTCGCACCACTCCGACGCCAAGGCCGCCAAGCGCCTCGCCTCCGTCAGCGCCGAACCGAGCCGCCGGGTGCTCGCCCGCATCGCCCTGTCCGACGACGTGCCCGCCGAACGCACCCCGGAGGGCGCGCGCAGCGCCGGCCTCGGCAGGGGAGGGCTGTACGCGCTGCTGGCCGACGACGACCACCTGGCGCCGTTCCTGGACATCCCGGGCAAGGACAACGGGCTCGACGTCGAAGGCATCGCGGTGCACGGCGCACCCGGCGAGGAGCGCGTCTACCTCGGACTGCGCGGGCCGGTGCTGCGCGGCTGGGCCGTGGTGCTGCTGCTGGAACCGCGCGAGGAGGACGGGGAGCTGGAGCTGCGCAAGCTCAACGGCCACCGCTACGCCAAGATCTTCCTCGACCTCGACGGCCTGGGCATCCGCGACATGTGCGTGCACGGCGACGACCTGCTGCTGCTCGCCGGGCCCTCGATGGACCTCGACGGCCCGGTCCGCGTCTACCGCTGGCCGGGTGCGGCCACCCTCGCCGCGGCGGACGTCGTCCACCGCGGCGAACTGCACCGCGAGCTCGACCTGCCGCACGGCGAAGGCGACGACCACGCAGAGGGGATCGCGCTGCTGCCCTCCGGTGAGCTCCTCGTCGTCTACGACAGCCCGGCACCGCACCGCCTGGAGGAGGCCGGCGCGGTGCTGGCCGACGTCGTCCCGCTCTGACCCGGTCAGGCGTCCGGGTGGACCAGGACGTGGAGCGTCCTGGGGCCGTGCACGCCCTCGACGCGGTTGAGCTCGATGTCGCTGGTGGCCGAGGGCCCGCTGATGAACGTCGTCGGGCGGACCGGGTCCAGGCGCGACAGCGCGGCGGGCACGTCATCGCTGACCTGGGATTCGGCGACCACGCAGATGTGCAGGTCCGGGACCAGGGTGGCCGCGCGGCGGCCCTGTCCCGGACCGTGGTCCAGCACGATCGTGCCGGTCGAGGCGATGCCCACCGCGGCTGTGGTGATCACCGCGTCGACCTGCTCCAACGCCGCGGTGTCGGCCGCCGGGTCGACGAGCTCGAACTCCTCTCCCAGCGCGTCCGACCACGCTTGTGGTGCCCCGTCCGGGATGAGCAGCCGACGCGCTCCCGCCGCGCGCGCGGTCGCGGCGATCGCCGGTGCGACGGCGTCGGCGGCCACCCGGTCCACAGTGGCCTGGTAATCGGCCACCGCTTCGCAGAACGACCCCACCAGATCCGCCAGCGGACGGGTCGTGCGGTAGTCGCGGGGAACGGCCGACAGGGGAGTGCGCTCGGCGTCGCGCAGCGCCCGGCGAACCCGGCCCAGCACGGCCTCGCGGGCCGAATTCGAACTCATGCCTTGCCTCCTCGGGTTCGCTCCCACCAGGACCGGAACGACTCCTGCGCGGGCGCGGGCGCGTCCCGCGCGTCGGTCCACCGCGACAGCGGCGCGGGCAACCGGCCGATCGTGCCGCGGCGTCCGATCACCTTCCGGCTCCACGACGCCAGCTTCTGCGCCACCGCCAGCCGCTTCGCATCGCCCAGCACCCACGAGGCCACGCCCATCAGCGCGTCCATCGGTTTGTCGCGGACACCCGAGTGCTCCTCCACGACGCGAGTCCGCAGGTGCACCAGCAGGTCCGGGATGTCGATGGCCACCGGGCACACGTCGTAGCACGCCCCGCACAGCGAGGACGCGTACGGCAGGGACTTGTCCACTTCGGACGCGGTGCCGCGCAGCTGCGGCGTCAGCACCGCGCCGATCGGCCCCGGGTACACCGAACCGTAGGCGTGGCCGCCGGTGCGCTCGTAGACCGGGCACACGTTCAGGCAGGCCGAGCAGCGGATGCAGCGCAGGGCTTGCCTGCCGACCTCGTCGGCCAGCGCGTTGGTGCGCCCGTTGTCCAGCAGCACCACGTGGAACTCCTGCGGCCCGTCACCGGCGGCCACGCCGGTCCAGGTCGAGGTGTAGGGGTTCATCCGCTCGCCGGTGCTCGACCGCGGCAGCAGCTGCAGGAAGACCTCCAGGTCCTGCCAGCTCGGCACGATCTTCTCGATGCCCACCACGCTGATGAGCGTCTCCGGCAGCGTCAGGCACATCCGCCCGTTGCCCTCGGACTCCACGACCACCAGGGTCCCGGTGTCGGCGACCGCGAAGTTGGCCCCCGAGATCGCGACCTTGGCGCGCAGGAACTTCTCCCGCAGGTGTCGGCGCGCCGCGTCGGCCAGCCGTGCGGGTTCGTCGGTCAGGTCCTCCGGGGCCGGGGTGCCGACCTTGCCCATCTCGCTGCGGAAGATCTCCCGGATCTCGGCGCGGTTGCGGTGGATCGCCGGCACCAGGATGTGGCTGGGGGTGTCGTGTCCCAACTGGACGATCAATTCCGCCAGGTCCGTCTCCCACGCGTCGATCCCGGCCTCGGCCAGCGCTTCGTTGAGCTCGATCTCCTGGGTGGCCATCGACTTGACCTTGACGACCTCGCGCTCGCCGGTGGCCTGCACCAGCTCGGTGACGATCCGGTTGGCCTCCTCGGCGTCGCGGGCCCAGTGCACCGTGCCGCCCGCCTCGGTCACCGCGGTCTCGAACCGCTCCAGGTAGGTGTCCAGGTTGGACAGCGCCTGAGCCTTGATCGCCGCCCCGGATTCGCGCAGCTGCGCCCAGTCGTCCAGCTCGTCGACGACATCGGCGCGCTTGCGGCGGATCGTGGTGGTGGCGTTGGCCAGGTTGTGCCGCAGCTGCGAATCCGCGAGCTCGCGCTTGGCCGCGTCCGGGAACGAGGGCATGCCCAGGTGAGTCGCGCTCACAGCTGGTCTCCTTCCGTCGAAGCCAGGATCTCGGCCAGGTGCAGCACCCGGACTCCGGAGCGCTGGCGGGACAGCAGTCCGCCGATGTGCATCAGGCATGAGGAATCGCCCGCGCACAGCACCTCCGCGCCGGTCTCGCGCACGTGGCGGGCCTTGTCCGATCCCATCGCCACCGACACGTCGGGGTTCTTCAGCGCGAACGTGCCGCCGAAGCCGCAGCACTGGTCGGACGCGGGCAGCTCCACCAGGTCCAGCGAGCGCACCGCGCGCAGCAGCCGCACCGGTCGTTCCCCGACCCGCAGCAGCCGCGTCGAGTGGCAGGTGGGGTGGTAGGTGACGCGGTGCGGGAAGTAGGCGCCGACGTCGGTCACGCCCAGCACGTCGACCAGGAACTCCGAGAGCTCGTGCACCTTCGGCGCGGTGTGCTCGACGGCGCGGGTCAGCGCGCGGTCACCGTCGGCGACCAGCGCGTGCTGGTGGCGAACCGAGGCCACGCACGAACCCGACGGCGCCACGATCGCGTCGTAGCCGGCGAAGGCGTCGACGAAGGTCCGCACCGAGGACTTCGCCTGCTTCCGGTACCCGGTGTTGGTGTGCATCTGACCGCAGCATGTCTGGGCGGCGGGGAAGTCCACCTCGCAGCCGAGCCGCTCCAGGACCTGCAGGGTCGCCTTCGGGGCTGACGGGAATAGCGTGTCGCCGAGACAGGTCGCGAACAGTGCCACCCTCATGCGCGCATCACCGGGTTCCTCTCCGTCCTGGGCTCACGAGCATCCTCGCGCACCGCGCGCCACCACACCGGACTTGCTGACCATTGTATGGTCCGACCATAGCGGAGACGTACCCTAGGCACCGGTGAGGGCGCGTGTAAAGGGGACCCGAGTGACCGGCTTCGAATCCGACGCGGAAGCGGGCGACGCCGAATGGCGGCCCGTCGCGCGCACCCGCACCTACGAGCTGGTCATCGACCGGGTCCAGGAGCAGATCGTCTCCGGTTCGCTGAAGGTCGGTGACCGGCTGCCCGCCGAACGCGACCTGGCCAAGATGCTCGGCGTCAGCCGAGCCGCGGTCCGGGAGGCCTTCCGCGCGCTGGAATCCCAGGGCGTGCTGCGCATGAACGTCGGCACCGGGCCCGATTCGGGAACCACCGTGGCCGCCCTGCCCAGCGAGGCGCTGACCCGGTTGCTGCGACTGCACGTGGCGTTGGCGAACTTCCCGGTCGCCGACGTGGTGCGGGCCAGGATCATGCTCGAACGCGAGAGCGCCCGGCACGCCGCCACCCGAGCCCGGCCCGACGACCTGCGCAGGCTCGGTGAACTCCTCGACGAGATGGACTCACCCGACTGCGACCGCGCCCGCTTCAACGACCTCGACACCGAGTTCCACGTCGGCATCGCCGAAGCCGGCGGGAACCGGCTCGTCGCGGACATGACCATCGCCATCCGGGAGTCGATGCGGCGACCGCTGCTGGCGGCGTTCGACGACCTCGGGGACGACTGGTACGCGATCGCCGAGGAACTGCGCCACGACCACCGCGCGATTCACCATGCGCTGCGGGACGCCGACGCCGACGCCGCCGAGAAGCTCACCGAATCCCACATCCGCGCCTTCTACCGGCACGGCTGGGCCCAGGAGCTGTCCTAGGTGCCGTGAGGAGTGCGGCGGAACCGCGGGTGCGGGATTCGGCTTGCGCTGCCGCAGGTGCTGCTACCGGCACCGCTGAGCACAGCAACCGCGAAACCGTCCCGGTTCAGCGGACCACCGCGCGCGACTGCGGGGAGACGGCGAGATCGGCGGCGATGCGGCGGGTGGTGTCCAGCAGGGGCGGCAGCAGGTCCTCGTGCGCGGCCTCGAGCGTGGTCCGGCTGGCGTGCGAGGAGATGTTGGCGGCGGCGACGACCCGGCCGTAGCGGTCGCGGATCGGAGCCGCGATCGAGCGCAGGCCGGCCTCCAGCTCCTGGTCGACCAGTGCCCACCCCTGCTCCCGGATGCGCGCCAGCTCCTCGATCAGCTCGGCGCGGGTGGTGATGGTGTGCGGGCCCAGCGGCGCGAGGTCGATCTGGTCGAGGTGCGCGTGCAGCTTGTCCTCGGGCAGATCGGCCAGCATCACCCTGCCCATCGAGGTCGCGTAGGCGGGGAAGCGGGTGCCGATGTTGATCGAGACCGCCATGATCCGCGAGGTGGGAACGCGCGCGACGTAGACGACGTCGGTGCCGTCGAGCACCGACACCGACGCCGATTCGTGCACCTCGGAGACCAGCTGCTCCAGGTGGGGCTGGGCGATCTCCGGCAGCGACACGCTCGACAGGTAGGAGAAGCCCAGCTCCAGCACCCGCGGGGTCAGCGCGAACACCCGGCCGTCGGTCCACACGTAGCCCAGGTGCACGAGGGTGTGCAGGAACCGGCGGGCCGCCGCGCGCGAGAGATCGGTCGCGCGGGCGACCTCCGACAGCGTCATCTCCGGGTTGGCCTCGTTGAACGCGCGGATCACCAGCAGCCCGCGCGCCAGCGACTGCACGTACCCGGTGCCGGTGTCGGACTCGGACTCCATCGGTGATCCCCTCGTCGGCGCAGCTCCAGGTGAAGTTACTCCGCTTGCTCCTCGGCCAGGATCGTATTGGCGATGCCGAAGGCGGTGTTCGCGCGGGGCACGCCCGCGTAGATCGCCACGTGCATCAGCACCTCCTTGATCCGCTCCGGTTCCAGGCCGTTGCGGCGGGCCGCGCGCACGTGCATCGCGAACTCGTCCTCGCAGCCGGTCGCGGCCAGGATCGCCAGCGTCAGCATGCTGCGCGTCGGCCGGTCGACGCCGTCGCCGGTCCACACCTCGCCCCACGCGTAGCGGGTGATGAAGTCCTGGAAGTCCTCGGTGAACTCGGTCTTGCGCGCGTTGGCGCGGTCGACGTGCGCGTCGCCGAGAACGGCGCGCCGCACCTGCATCCCCGCGTCGTGCCGGGCTTCGTCGCTCATGCGGCTCCTCCGAAGTGCTCCAGCAGCAGCCGGTTGACGGCCTCGGGCTGCTCGGCGTTGGCCAGGTGCGCGGCCGGCGACAGCACTTCCACGCGCGCGCCCGCGACACCGGCGGCGATGCGCTCGGCGTGCGACGGGGGAGTGGCGGGGTCTTCCGCACCGGCGATCACCAGGGTCGGAGCGGTGATGCCGGACAGGCCGTCGAGGATGTCCATGCCCGCGATCGCCTCGCAGCACCCCGCGTACCCCTCGGCGTCGGCCCGGGTGATCATGTCGCCGAACTTCGCCCGGACGTCGGGGCGCTCGGCAGCGGCAGGGGTGAACCAGCGCGGCAGGGAGGGCTCGACCATCGCGGACATGCCGTTGGCGCGCACGGTCGCGGCGCGGTCGAGCCACGCGGTGCCGCCCAGGTCGGCCGAGGTGCAGATCAGCGCCAGCCGGTCGATGCGCTCGGGCGCGTGCTCGGCCAGCCACATCCCGGTCATGCCGCCCAGCGACACCCCGGCGAAGTGCGCCTCGGAGATGTTCAGCCGATCCATCAGTTCCAGCACGTCACCGCCCAGCTGCGCCAGCGTGTAGGGCCCGGGCTTGCCCTCGGTGCCGCCGTGCCCGCGCTGGTCGTAGCGCAGCACGCGGAACCTGCCGGTCAGCGCCGGGACCTGCTCGTCCCACAGGCGCATGTCGGTGCCCAGCGAGTTGGACAGCACCACGACCGGCGCCCCCTCGGGCCCGGTCAGTTCGTGGTTGACGTTCAACGCTTCTCCAATCCGGTGTGTGCGGCCAGTGCCCGGTCGATGAAATCCGATGCGGCGCCCAGGTAGTCGCTCGCCGACGTGGCCGCGATGACGTCCTGTTCGGACAGCACCTCGCGAACCCTCGGCTCGGCGAGCAGTTCGGCCCGCAGAGTGCTGCCGCGGTCGACGGTGCGGCGGCACAGTTCGGCGACCAGTTCCTGGGCTTCGGTGCGGCCGAGCGCGCCGGACAGCCGGGCCGCGGCGTTCTCGGCGAGCACCAGGCCGCGGGTCAGTTCGAGGTTGGCGGCCATGCGCTCGGGGTGGACGCGCAGGCCCGACAGGAGTTCTCGGGTTCGGCGGGCGGCGCCGGCGGTCAGCCGCAGCAGCTCGGTCAGCGGCTCCCACTCGGACTGCCACGCCCCGGCCGCGCGCTCGTAGGCCTGCGGCATCGCCGACAGCAGCGTCGCCACCAGACCCGGAACCCGGTGGGTCGCGGCGGTGATCAGCACCGACGTGGCCGGGTTCTGCTTGTGCGGCATGGCCGAGGAACCACCCGGCTTGCCCTCGGTGAGCTCACCGACCTCGGTCTGGGCGTGCAGCTCCACGTCCAGGGCGATCTTGCCCAGCACCCCCGACACCGCGCCCAGGGCACCGGCGAGCTCGGCGATGCGGGTGCGGTCGGTGTGCCAGGGCAGCACCGGTTCGGCCAGGCCGAGCCGCTCGGAGAGCCCCGTCAGCACCGCGGTGCCGTCGGTTCCCAGCGAGGCGAGAGTGCCCGCCGCGCCGCCGAACTGGACAGCCAGCGGGACCCGCTCCAACCCGGCGATCGTCTCGTCCAGGGCGGTCAGCCAGCCCGCGCAGCGCAGCCCGAACGTCGTCGGCAGCGCCTGCTGCAACAGCGACCGGGCGACGAGCACCGTGTCCCGGTGCTCGTCGGCCAACCGCGCGCACTCCCGGGCCGCTGACCGGAGGTCGTCGAGGACCAGGCCCAACACGTCGCGGGTCACCAGCATCGCCGCCGTGTCGATGACGTCCTGGCTGGTCGCGCCCTTGTGCACGTGCGGCCGCGACTCCGGGCCCACCAGGGCGGTGAGGTCCTTGACCAGCGCGATCACCGGGGTCGCCGAGGACACCGCGCGCTCACCGATGGCGGCGGGGTCGAACTCCTCGGCGCGGCAGTGCGCGGCGATGTCCGCCGCGGCCCCGGCGGATACGATCCCGGCGTCGGCCTGGGCGGCGGCCAGCGCCGACTCGAAGTCCAGCATCGCCTGCAACCACGCGTCGTCGCCGGTGCGCGCCGTCGCCTCCGGGGTGCTGAACATCGAACCGAACAAGCCGGCCTCCCTCGATCCCGTGTGGACTCGCGGCACCATCAGACCGCGAAGAACACCGTTTCGCCATCGCCCTGCAGGCGGATGTCGAACCGCACGCCGTCGGCCTCGGCGACCCCGATCAGCGTGTCCCGGCGCTGCGCCGGCACAGCCGAGAGCACCGGGTCGGTGTCGTTGGCCGCCTCGTCCGGGAAGTACACGCGGGTCACCACGCGGTTGAGCATGCCGCGCGCCAGCACTGTGACGTCGATGTGCGGCGCCTCGGTCTGCCCGGCCGGCGTCGGCAGCGGGCCCGGCTTGACCGTGCGGAACCAGAAGCGGCCCTCCGGGTCGGTGCCGCACCGGCCGAACCCCTGCCAGCCGGAGGGCTCCGGGCGCGGATCGTCGGGGTGGTCGAAGCGGCCCTGCTCGTCGGCCTGCCAGATCTCGATCACGCCGTCCGGGACCGGGTCGCCGTTGCCGTCGCGGAGAACACCGCGCAGCACGAACGCGCCCTCGCGATCGGCCGGGACGAGTTCGGGGCCGTCGTCCCAGAGCATGCCCTGCGGCAGCGCGAAGAACGGGCCGACCGTCTGCGACGGGGTGGTGGCGGGAGCGCCCATCAGTCGTCGTCCTCCTCTTCCTCGTCCTCGAACACCGTGGCCTGGGGACCGCGCAGCACGATGTCCCACTTGTAGCTCAACGCCCACTCGGGCTCGGTCGAGTCCAGGTCGAACCGGGAGATCATCCGCTCCCGCGCCTTCTCGTCGCGCACCGAGTTGAAGATCGGGTCCTGCGAGAACAGCGGGTCTCCCGGGAAGTACATCTGGGTGATCAGCCGCTGTGTGAACGCCTGCCCGAACAGCGAGAAGTGGATGTGCGCGGGCCGCCACGCGTTGTCGTGGTTGCGCCACGGGTAGGCGCCCGGCTTGATCGTGACGAACCGGTAGTTGCCCTCGGCGTCGGTCATGCAGCGGCCGGTGCCGGAGAAGTTCGGGTCCAGCGGCGCCGGGTGCCGGTCGCCCTGGTGCAGGTAGCGCCCCGCCGCGTTCGCCTGCCAGATCTCCACCAGCGTGTTCGGAACCGGCTTGCCGGAGGAGTCCAGCACCTTGCCGGAGACGATGATCCGCTCGCCCAGCGGTTCCCCGTCGTGCTGGGTGGTCAGGTCGTCGTCGTGGGCGCCGCACCGGTCCTGGCCGAGCAGCGGGCCGGTGACCTCGGTGAGGTACTGCGGCAGGTACTGCAGCGGCTGCTTGGGGTGCCGCAGCGTCGAGGACCGGTATTCGGGCGAATCCAGCGGCGCGTGCGAGGCATCGTCGGACGCGTACTCCGGCAGGATGAGACCGGATCCCGACCGAGTCTCATGAACAGTCATGGGAAAGCTCCTTGGACTTCACTGCGTTGTGGTCCTGTTGCGGTGGCGGTGCGGGTGGGGGAACCTCCGACGCCACCTGGCTCCGGGAGCCGCGACTCGTGCGTGCCCGTGCACTTCGCCGCGGCTGTCCTCCCGGGGCGAGGTCGGAGAACCCGCGGCGGTGCGAGTTGCTCAGGTGGCGCGAGGGGAAGCACCTCCGGTGCCCGCCTCGGGGTTAGACCGTAGCTTTGAGAGCGCGGAGGACTTCCAGCTCGTTTTCACTGGGCGGATCCTGGGTCCCGAGGTCGTCGGCGACCTTGAGGTCCCAGCCGGCGGCGGCCTTGGCCTGCTCGACGGTGGAGCCGGGGCTGAGCTCGGTCAGGGTGAGCTCGCAGGTCTCCGGGTCGGGGCGCAGGACGCCGAGGTCGGTGATCACCTTGACCGGGCCGCGTCCGCGCAGGCCCAGCGCCTCGCGGTCGCCCTTGCCGGTGCCGTAGCCGAGCGAGGTCACGAAGTCCACGCGGTCGACGAAGCTGCGCGGGCTCATCCGCATCACGATCAGCACCTCGCGGCACGACGCCGCGATCTCGGGGGCACCGCCCGCGCCGGGCAGGCGCACCTTGGGGTTGCGGTAGTCGCCGCCGATGACGGTGGTGTTGATGTTGCCGAAGCGGTCGACCTGCGCCCCGCCGAGGAAGCCGATGTCGATGCGGCCCGGCTGCAACCAGTAGTTGAAGACCTCCGGGACGCTGATCACCGAATCCGCCGTGTCGGCGAGCACCCCGTCGCCGATGGACAGCGGCAGCCGGTCCGGCTTGGTGCCCAGGGTTCCCGACTCGTAGATCAGCACGAGGTTCGGCGCGTGCGTGCGGCGCGCCAGGTTCGCGGCAGTGCTGGGCAAGCCGATGCCCACGAAGCACTTCGCCCCGTCGTCCAGCGACCGGGCGGCACCCACGGTCATCATCTCGTCGGAGGTGAACTCCAGGCTCATCGCGCGCTCCTCTCCGCACCGCGGACCTCGGTCGTCAGCCACTGCTCGAAGCGCTCGCGGTCCCGGCCGATCGGGTCCCATTCCTGGTAGTACTCGTTGTCGCGCTCGTAGTAGCCCTGCGCGTAGGAGGGGTGAGCGCCGCGCGGCACCTCGGCGACGGCGGTGACCACCCACTGCGGCAGCACGACGGCGCCGGGAACCGGGGTGAGCTCCTCGACGACCTCCTCGACGGTCACCAGCGACCGCTTCGAGGCCAGGACGGTCTCCTTCTGCACGCCGGTGATGCCCCACATCTGCACGTTGCCCGCCTTGTCGGCGCGCTGCGCGTGGATGATGCCCACGTCCGGGTTCACCGCGGGCACGGCCGTGAGGCGCTCGCCGGTGAACGGGCACTCGATGGGCTTGATGGTGTCGGTCTGGCCGGGCAGATCGGTCCCGGTGTAGCCGCGCAGCACGGCGAAGGGCAGCCCGGAGGCGCCGGCGGCGTAGCGGTTGGCCATGCCGGCGTGGCTGTGCTCCTCGATCTCCAGCGGTACCGGCCAGGAGTTCTGGATGGCGTCGCGGAAGCGGTGCAGCGACCCGACGCCGGGGTTGCCGCCCCAGGAGAAGACCAGCTTGCGCGCGCAGCCCGCGCCGATCATCTGGTCGTAGACGATGTCCGGCGTCATCCGGATCAGCGTCAGGTCCTTGCGGTGTTGCCGGATGATCTCGTGACCGGCGGCGACCGGGATGAGATGCGTGAAGCCCTCCAGCGCCACCGTGTCACCGTCGTGGACCAGCTCCGCGACGGCCTCGCGAAGGCTCAGGATGCGTGCCACCCCGACCACCTCTCGTTGTGCGCATAGTGAACAAGTGTGCTGTGTGCGAACAATAGAGGACCCACTGCGGCCAGGTCAAGGGCGGTTTCGCCTGGTTGAAGGGTGTGGGGGGCGGGTCAGAGCTCGCTGGTGGCCGGGAGTCCGTCGGCGGGCAGGCCGAGGATCTCGACGGCGGCTTCAGCGGCGGCCGTGGCCTGCAGGTACCCGGTCTCGCCCCAGGCCAGCAGGTCGCCGGCCTTGCTCGGGTGCACCAGCAGTCGCCGGTAGGTGCGCCCGCTGTCGGGGTCCGGCGCGGGTGGGTAGGCGCACGAGATCAGCGCGGCCATCCGGACCTGCGCGTAGGGGGAGATGCCGTCGTTGACGCACTGGTAGCCGAGGTAGTGCGGCTCGTCGATGTCGACGGTGACCTCTTCCATGGCTTCGCGGCGCAGGATGTCGACGTAGGCGATCTCGCCCGGCTCGGGGCGTCCGCCGGGCAGCGTGTGCTTGGTGCCGTCGAGGCGGATCAGCAGCCTGCCGTCGGGCACGAAGAGGAACCCGTACACCTGCCGCACCGCCAGACCCGCCGGAACGGGGTCGGTGTGCCAGGAGAACTTGGGCATTGGTGCGGGTCCCTTCGGCGAGGTGCGGAGAAAAGATCACTTTACCCGAGAGGGCGGTGTGAGCACCTGCGTTCGAAAGGGTGTTTCCGCTGCGCACAGATCTCAAATCGGACATTCGGGATGGATCAAGTTCTGTGATCTGGTTCACAGGGCTGGTTCGGGTTGCTACACCTGATCGGCCGAATCCGCTCCAGCCAGGAGGCATCGTGGCCATCCAGGATCGAGAGGTACCGGAGGCAGGGGCCGTGGCCCGCGAACTGCCCAGCAGATTCCTTCCCGCGGCCAAGTACCGAGACCTGCCCGAACCCCGCACGTTCCGCCAGATCTTCGGGGCCAGCATCATCCTCACCGCCACCGCGATCGGTT
This sequence comes from Saccharopolyspora karakumensis, assembly GCF_004349225.1. Lineage (NCBI taxonomy): Bacteria > Bacillati > Actinomycetota > Actinomycetes > Pseudonocardiales > Pseudonocardiaceae > Saccharopolyspora > Saccharopolyspora karakumensis. The sequence continues at coordinate 21,090 of NZ_SMLA01000014.1, read as the reverse complement.
CCGGCGAGTTCGTGCTGTGGCCCTACATCACCAGCCAGGTCGGGCTCGTTCTGATGTGGACGGCCGTGCTCGGCTTCTTCATGCAGTACATCCTCAACATGGAGATCGAGCGGTACACGCTGGCCACCGGCGAAACCGCGGTCACCGGATTCACCCGGATCTGGCCGCCGCTGGGCGTGCTGATCACCGTCATCGCGATCATCCCCAACCTGTGGCCGGGCTGGGCGACCGGGGCGGCCACCATCGTCACCTACGTGGCCGGGGCGGGATCTCCGGTGCCCATCGCGATCGTGGCGATGGTGGCCATCGGCGCCGCCCTGACCCTGTCCAAAGTGGTCTACAAGACCGTGGAACGCGTCGAGATGGTGCTGGTCGGCGGAATCGCGGTGTTCCTCGTTGTCGCCCTGTTCGTCGGAACCGGGCTGTCGGACTGGGCCGCGTTCGGCGCGAGCTTCGCCCACGTCGGTCAGCTGCCGCCGATGGAGGAGGTCGGCGGGATCGCGGCCCTGCTGGGCGCGATCGCCTTCGCCGGGGCCGGTGGCGGCAACAACCTGGTCCAGAGCAACTGGGCGCGCGACAAGCAGATGGGCATGGGGCAGTACATGCCGCGCGTGACCTCGCCGTTCACCGGCGAGGAGGCCGCCGCCGCGGGGACCGGGCACATGTTCCTCGACAGCGACGAGAACCGGCGCCGCTGGAAGGGCTGGTGGAAGGTCGCCAACGTCGAGCAGTTCGGCACCTTCTTCCTGCTCGGCTGCGGAACGCTGGTGATCATGTCGGTGCTGGCCTACGCCACGGTGTTCGGCGTGCCGCTGCCGGAGGACGACTTCGACTTCATCCGCGCGCAGGGCGAGATCTTCGGTCAGCGCTTCGGAGGGTGGTTCCAGACCGCCTTCTGGATGGCCGGTGCGATCGCGCTGTTCTCCACCCAGCTGGGCATCATGGACTGGGTCAGCCGGTTGACCGCCGACACCGTCAAGGTCACCTTCTTCCGCGACAGCACGAAGGTCACCGAGAGTCGCATCTACTTCGCGGTGATCTGGGTGATGATCTTCGCCGGTTCGGCGATCCTGCTGTCGGGCACCGAGGAACCGCTGGCGCTGATCCTCATCTCCTCGTCGGCGGGCGGCGTGGTGATGTTCCTCTACTCGATGCTGCTGATCTTCACCAACCGCCGGTTCCTCCCGCGCTCGATCCGGCTGGGCGGCTGGCGGATGGTCATGATGTGCGTGGCCGTGGTGTTCTACGGCTACTTCTCCATCGCCCTGCTCGTCGACCAGTTCTAGACGGGGCTGAGCACGACCCAGACCTGACCGGCGTCCACCGTGAGCGGTGCGCCGGTTGGGTCGGTGTAGGTGGTGGGAGCTTCGGGGGAGGGCCGGTTCCAGGTGCCCTCGAAGCTCTTGCCGTCGCGCAGCATCAGCATCGAACCGCTGCCGATGCTCTCGGCCACCGGAGACGGGTTTCCCGCGGCGTCGCGCACCGCCGATTCGTGGGTGCGGACCTTCTGGACGATCACGGTCGAGACGCCGAGCCGGCCGCTGTTGACCGCCGCGTAGGGCTCGCCGTCCATCGAGACCATCCACCGCCGCGACGGTTGGTTGTAGAAGAAACCGATGGTGGCGGCGGGGTAGCGGACCTCGTAGCGCTCGGTGGGTGCGCCGCCGCTGGGGACCTCGCCGATCACCGGCCTGCTCCCGCCGGGCCACGGTTGCGCCGGTGGCAGCCTGGTCGTGTCGACGAACAGGTTGTGCGGCGAGGGGCGGGCGTCGTCGCGGGAGTAGGCGTCGGGCGCGTTGGCGTCGGAGGCGTCGGTCAGCGGTGCGGCCGCGATGATCGGCAGCACCTCAGGCGCCGCGCCCGAGTAGGCCAGCGTCGGCCTGCCGTACTGCGGGAGGAGCTCGGCGTCGGTCTCGCGGGCGCTGCGCACCGGGCCGACGGTCTTGGGCTTGTGGCTGGCGAAGATGCCGAGGATCCGGCTCAGCCCGCCCTCGACGGGTTCGACGTAGACGACGTCCGCCGCGTCGATGCCCACCGGTGGGCGCCCCTCGGACGAGTTGTCGATCTTGACCGCCACCACCGGCGGTCCATCAGGAGGTGCTGCGCCGCCCTGCTGGCCGGCGGTCGTGCCGCCGCCCTGCGGTGGGGGTGGAGCCGGAGTCGGCTGGCAACCCGTCAGAGCGAGGGTCGCGAGCGTGATCAGCGCGGCGAAGAACGTGCATAAGCGGGTGCGCATGGTGCTGGCGGACTCCTTCCCCCGCTGTCCGAGACTACGGATCTGGAAAGAATTCGCATTTCGATCGAGTTCGTGAACCCGGGGGAGGTGCGAGGCGAAGTAAGTTAGCATCGCTAATGGTTGCCGTGGGCAACCGTTCTCCCGCGTCGTGAAGAAGGAGGTTCTTTGACCGAGGCACAGCCGCCCTCGACGGTCCGCAGGCTGGTCAGCACCCTGTGGTTCCCCGCGTTCTTCATCTGCGGGTTCATGCTCTGCTACCTGCTGCCGATGCACGCCCCGAAACCCCACGACATGGCCGTCGTGGTCGTCGGCGACCAGGCCGCGCACCAGCTCGCCGCGACCTTCCAGGCGCGCATGCCCGGCGGCTTCGACATCACCCCGGTCCCCGACGAGGCCGGTGCGCGCGAGGCCATCACCCAGCGCGATGCCGTCGCCGGGTACGACCCCGGCACCGGTGAACTGCTCTACGCCAAGGCCAACGGCTCGGCGCTGGTGATGATCCTGCAGCAGATCTTCACCCCGGTCGCCGCGGCCACCGGACACCACCTGGTGCTCACCGACCTCGCGCCCTCAGCTCCGGGCGACGTGATGGGCACCGGCCTGCTCTACTGCCTGCTGGCGATGAACATCCCGCCTTACGTCACCGTGATGATGCTGCTGCGCGCCGAACTGCGCACCCGCCAGAAGCTCGCCGCGTTGGTCGGGGTCGGCGCGTTCGCCTCGATCGTCTGCTACACCGCCGCGCTGGCCATGGGCGTGATCTACCACCGGCCGTCGCTGCTGCTGGTCGGTTTCCTGCTGACCCAAGCCGTCGGCTGGACGTCGTTCGGGCTCGTGCCGTTCGTCAAGCAGTTCCTGCCCGGCGTGGCGATGGGGCTGTTCGTGCTGCTGAGCATGCCGTCCTCGGGCGGAGCGATCTCGAAGGAACTGGTGCCGCCGTTCTTCCAGGCGCTGCACGGGATTCTGCCGCTCGGGCAGGCGGTCGACGCGATGCGCGGCATCCTCTACTTCGACGGCGTCGGCGCTGCGCGGGGCATCCTCGGGCTGTGCTGCTGGTTCGCCTTCGGCATCGCACTGGTCGCCGGCCACCGGTGGTGGGTGCGGCGCAAGGCCGACCCGGAGGCGGTGACGGCAGCGGGCACCTACGAGCACGAGGACGACGACGGCGTGGTGCTGGACCCGGCGTTCGAGGCGCCGAAACCCCGCAGGAACCGCGTCCTTTCCGGGGCCGTGCGCGACGGCGCGGGAACCCCGGTTCCCGGCGCCGTCCTGACCATCACCGACCAGTCCGGCCTGCAGCTGGCCCGCCTGGTCGCCTCGCCCGCAGGCGAGTACGAGGTCCACGACCTGCCGGAGGGTTTCGTGACGGTCGTGGTCTCGGCCCCGGCCAGGCGACCCGCCGTGGACCGGGTCAGGATCCGCTCGGGGCGGGTCGAGTGCCACGACTTCGAGCTGCCGTCCGAGCACGCCCCGGCGGCGCGGAAGTAGCCGAGACCGCCGTCCGGGCGCGGGGGCTGATCCGCACCCGGACGGCGGGAGGTGACAATGAGGCCATGAGCAACACGCGGGTCGCGGTCGTGACGGGTGCCGGTTCGGGACTGGGGCGGGTGATCGCCCGAGCGCTGCTGGCCGAGGGGTACGGGGTGGCGCTGGCCGGGCGCCGCGCCGAGCCGTTGACCGAGGCGGCCGGAGATGCGGCGGGCGCGGCGATCATGCCCACCGACGTCACCGATCCCGACTCGGTGGCGGCGCTGTTCGACGGCGTCCGCGAGCGGTGGGGGCGGCTGGACCTGCTGGTCAACAACGCAGGCACGTTCGGTCCCGCGGGTGACGTCGGGGAGCTCTCGGCCGCCGACTTCACCGCTGTGGTGCAGGCGAACCTGACCGGCTCGTTCCTGTGCGCCCACCACGCGTTCCGCATCATGAAGGACCAGGACCCGCGCGGCGGCCGCATCATCAACAACGGTTCGATCTCCGCGCACGCGCCCCGCCCGCGCAGCGTCGCCTACACGACGACCAAGCACGCCATCACCGGGCTGACCAAGTCGATCTCGCTGGACGGCCGCGCGCACGACATCGCCTGCGGGCAGATCGACATCGGCAACGCCGCTACCGACATGACCTCCGGCATCGCCACCGGCGCCGCCCAGGCCGACGGATCGGTGCGCCCGGAACCCACCTTCGACCCGCAGCACGTCGCCGACGCCGTGCTCTACATGGCCGGCCTGCCGCTGAACGCCAACGTCCAGTTCATGACCATCACCGCCACCACCATGCCCTTCATCGGCCGCGGCTAGGGAACGTGGTTCAGCGGAGGGTGATTCGGATGTCGTCGGATCGGGCGGGGAGGACGTGGCCGATCACCGGGGAGCCGGGGACCTCGCCGACCACGAGGAGACCGCCTGAGGTTTGGGCATCGGCGAGCAGGAAGAGGTCTTCGGCGCTGGTGCCCCCCGGATCCAGGTGGGGCCGCACCCAGTCGAGGTTGCGGCGGGTGCCTCCGCTGACGTACCCGTCGCGCACGGCTTCTCGGGCGCCCTCCAGGTAGGGCACCGCCGCGACGTCGAGCTCGGCCGCGGTGCCCGAGGCGCGCATCGTCTTGAACAGGTGCCCGAGGAGGCCGAAACCGGTGACGTCCGTGGCGCAGACCGCGCCGGAGCGCAGCGCCGCCTTCGAGGCGTCCCGGTTGAGCTCGGTCATCGTCGCCACGGCGTGGGCGAACCGCTCGCCGGTCTGCTTGTGCCGGGTGTTGAGGACTCCGATGCCCAGCGGTTTGGTCAGCGTCAGCGGCAGACCCGGCCGGGCCGCGTCGTTGCGCAGCAACCGGTCGGGGTCCACCAGACCGGTCACCGCCAGCCCGTACTTGGGTTCCGGATCGTCGACGCTGTGCCCGCCGCCCAGGTGACACCCGGCGGCGGCTGCGATCTCCGAGCCGCCGCGGAGCACCTCACCGGCCAGTTCGAAGGGCAGCACGTCCCGGGGCCAGCCGAGCAGGTTCACCCCGAGCAGCGGTGTCGCGCCCATCGCGTACACATCGGACAGCGCGTTGGCCGCCGCGATCCGCCCCCAGTCGAACGCGTCGTCGACCACGGGAGTGAAGAAGTCCGTGGTCACCACGATCCCCGCGCCCTCGTCGGTGCAGACCACGGCGGCGTCGTCACCGGTGCCCAAGCCGACCAGCAGCTTCGCGTTCGGCTCGGCGACCTCGGGCATCAGGCCGCCGACGACCTCCTCCAGCTCGCCCGGCGGGATCTTGCAAGCGCATCCGCCGCCGTGCGCGTACTGCGTGAGCCGGTACCCGCCCATCGACATCCCTCGCGGTCGGGGAACAAGTTGGCGGAGACGGACGGGAATCGAACCCGCCGCGCCGAGTTGCTCGGCGCCATCGGCTTTGAAGGCCGTGGGGGCCACCAGACCCCGAACGTCTCCGGCGCCCACTGTAGGAGGTAACGGCGATCAGCACAGATCAGTCGGTCACCGAATCCGGCAGGCCGAACTTGGCGAAGTCCACGTCGAAGAAGCACACCACGTGCTCGACCCGCGTCTCGCCGAGTTCGAGCACGTGCAGTTGAAAGGGGCGGAAGACGTCGTCATCGCCGCGGATGTAGACCCCGAAGGCCAGCTGCCCGTTGGCGCGGGTGTGGCGCAACCGCAGCCCGTCCGGCCCGGCCGGGCACTGCCTGGCGTTGAGCTGCGCGATCCGCTCGCCGCCGCGCACCCACAGCCGGAAGGGAGGCATCTCCCAAACGGCCTCCGCGGTGAACAGGTCCACGATCGTCGACACGTCCTTGGCCTCGAACGCGGCCACGTAGCGCTCCAGCAGCCGCTCCTGCTCGGCGGTCAGCGGTTGCGGCCGATCGTCCTCGGACGGGGAGACCTCGGCGATCTGGGCGCGGGCGCGCTGCAGCACGCTGTTGACCGCAGCGGTGGAGATCTCCAGGGAGTCGGCGACCTCCGCGGCCCGCCACTTGAGGACGTCGCGCAGGATCAGCACCGCCCGCTGCCGCGCGGGCAGGTGCTGGAGGGCGGCGATGAACGCCAGCCGGGTGCTCTCCCGGATCCCCACGATCGAGGCCGGGTCGGTGGCGGTGTCGGCGATCATCCCGTCCGGGATCGGCTGCAGCCACGGCACCTCGCCGGACTCGACGACCTTCTCGTGCGGCACGTCGTCGGCCGGAGCGCCCAGACCGCTGGGCAGCGGACGCCGCTTGCGGCTCTCCAGCGCGGTCAGGCAGGTCGTCGTGGCGATCTTGTACAGCCACGTGCGCACCGAACTGCGGCCTTCGAAGCGGTCGTAGGACCGCCACGCCTTGAGGTAGGTCTCCTGCACGAGATCCTCCGCGTCCTGCAGTGATCCCAGCATCCGGTAGCAGTGCGCGATCAGTTCCCGGCGGTAGGAGTCCGCCTGCGCGACGAAGTCGTCGGTTGGTGCGGTCGAGGTGACTGGCATGGCGCTGTCCTTCGGTGTGAGGTGGCCCGACCCGATGCCGAAGACGCTAGCGCGCTAGGCCGACAAAGGGGTCAACAACGACCTTCGCGCCAATAGCCCATGAACGCCACCGCCTGCTTGGGCACCCCGTGCTCGTCGATCAGCGATCGGCGCAACCGCTTGATCACGCCCGCCTCACCCGCCAGGAACCCGTAGATCGAGCCAGTCGCTCCTTCCGGCACCTCCCAGAGCACCCCGGTGTCGACGTCGACGTCGACGTCGTCGAGCTCGGACGGCCGCGGGGAGACGCCGCGGACCGGGCGCAGCTCGCGCAGCGCTTCGGCCACGCCCTCGATGAGGAGCTTGCCGCGCGGCGCTCCGGCGCGCGGGTACCAGCGGACGTCCACCCCGGCGGGGCGTGCCCACTCCTGCTCGTCGCCGCTGTCGGGGACTTCGACGCAGACCACGCCGCGCGCATCGGAGGGCAGCGACTCCACGATCGCCGCGAGCGCGGGCACGGCGGTCTCGTCGCCGGCCAGCACCAGGCGGTCGGCGGAGGCCGGGGGAGACCACTCGCAGCCCCACGTCCGGCCCGAGCCGGGCCGGTCCGGCGCGAACAGGCCGATGACCTGGCCGGGCCGCGCGGCGGCGGCGAAGGTGGAGGCGGGGCCGGCGTGACCGTCGTCGAGTCCGTGCAGCACGAAGTCGACGTCGACCTCCCGGTCGTGCGGCCGGTAGTCGCGCACGGTGTAGGTCCGCAGGTCGGGCCGGACGTCGTCGGGCAGGTCCAGCCAGCGCGGGTACCAGTCGTCGCCCTCGGGGAAGTCGTCGAGCGCGCGGCCCGGTTTGGGCAGCACGATCTTGATGCGCTGGTCGTGACCGCCGAACCCGAACCCGGACAGGCAGGAGCCGCCGAAGGTGATCCGCGCGAAGCTGGGGCCGAGCCGCCGCACCCGGGTCACCTCGACCGGGAACAGGCGGTATTCCGGCTTCGCGCTGGCGATGCGTCCGGTTCGTGCGACTGTCATCCGAAACCTCCCGATCGTGGTGCTAGGTTAGCCTAGCCTTAGAATCATGGGAGGTCGACCTTGCGTCACACGATCCGGGCCGCCGCGCTGACCGCGGTCTCGCTCGCCGCCATCGGCACGCTGTCCGCGTGCGGATCATCGCAGCCCGAACAGGCCGACAACGGCTGGTCCTACACCGATGACCGCGGCATCACGGTGACCCGTCCCGAGCGCCCGCAGCAGATCGTCGCCCAGGTCTCGGCCGGCGCCGCGCTGCAGGACTTCGGCGTCACGATCGCCGGAACGTTCGGTCCGCTGGTGCGCGACGACGGTTCGGTCGAACCCGAAGCCGGCAGCCTCGACCCCAAGGCCGTCACCGACGTCACCGGCGCCGGGTACGGCGAGGTCAACCTGGAACGGCTCGCCTCGCTGCACCCGGACCTGCTGGTCAGCGGCAAGTACGCCGAGTACCCGGGCCTGTGGCACCTGGTCGAGGACCAGGAGCAGAAGGTCAAGCAGATCGTGCCGACCGCGGGCGTGCAGCAGTCCGGCATCGCACTGCCCGCCGCGATCGGCAAGTACAAGGAGCTCGCCCGCGCGCTGGGCGCGGACGTGGAGTCACCGAAGGTCAAGGCCGACGAGGAGGCGTTCAACGCCTCCGCGTCCCGGCTGCGCGACATCGGCGCGCGGATGAAGGCCGAGGGCAAGTCGATCCTGGCGATCGGCGGGACGAAGGAGGAGTTCTTCGTCGTCGTGCCCGCCCGCAACCCCGACCTGGACTACTACGTCAAGGAACTCGGCCTGCCGATCACCACGCCCGCCAACCCCGACCAGGCCGGCGGCGGCTACTTCGAGCGGCTGTCCTGGGAGAAGGCCAACGCCTACCCCGGTGACATCATGCTCTGGGACGCGCGGTCGGCGTCGATGACGCCCGAGCAGATGAAGCAGAACCCGGTCTTCGCCGCCACGCCCGCGGCGAGCGCGGACCGGTTCGTCGAGTGGGACGCGGTCGCGCCGATGAGCCACGCGAGCTACGCGAAGATCATGAACGAGCTCGCCGACCAGCTCCAGTCCCGGCTCGCCGCTTGATCTCGTCCTCGGGTGCTCGTGGCCGGGGGCGAGCACTCGGCGGTGGTCCGAACCGTCCGTGATCGATGTCCGGACGGTTCGGGCACCACCGCCGCGCTTCAGGGCTTTTCGCGTTCGGGAGCGGGGCCGGTGTCAGTCGCCGAGCCCGCGGACGTCGGCGAGGAGTTCCAGCGAACGCAGCCAGGCGGCGCGGTCGACGGCCGAGGAGACGACCATGAGCTCGTCGGCCTGGGCCTGCTTGGCGAACCTGCTGAGGTAGTCGTCCACCTCGGCCGGGGTGCCGACCGCGCTGTAGCGGGTCATCCCCTCGATCTGGCGTCCGGCGGGGGAGGCCAGCAGGGCGTCGATCTCCTCGGTGCTGAGGTTGCGGCCCTGGGCCAGCATCCGGCCCGCGCGGTAGCGCTTCGCCTCGAGGAACTGCTGCTGGGCGTACTCGGTGGTGTCCGCCGCGATCACGTTGACCCCGGCGATGACGTGGGGCTCCGACAGCTGCGCCGAGGGCTGGAACTCGCGCCGGTAGTGCGAGGTCGCCGCCTCCAGCGCGTCCGGGGCGAAGTGCGAGGCGAAGGCGTAGGGGAGACCCAGCAGGGCGGCCAGCTGCGCGCCGAACATCGACGAACCCAGCACGTACAGCGGGACCTCCGTGCCGTAGCCGGGGGTGGCGTTGACCCCGGCGATGCGGGTCTCGCCGGCCAGGTAGCCCTGCAGCTCGAGCACGTCCTGCGGGAACGCGTCGGCCGAGGTGGGATCGCGGCGCAGGGCCCGCATCGTGCGCTGGTCGCTTCCCGGAGCGCGACCCAGACCGAGGTCGATCCGGCCAGGGAAGAGGGTTTCGAGCGTGCCGAACTGCTCGGCGATGGTCAGCGGCGAGTGGTTGGGCAGCATGATTCCGCCCGCGCCCAGCCGGATGGTGCTGGTCTGGGAGGCGACGTGGCCGATCAGCACGCTCGTCGCCGAGGAGGCGATGGTCGGCATGTTGTGGTGCTCGGCGTACCAGATGCGGTGATATCCCCACCGCTCGGCGCGTTGGGCCATGTCGACGCTGGCGGTGAAGCTGTCCGCGGCGGTCTCCCCCTCGCCGATGTGCGCCAGATCGAGAACGGAGAGAGCCACAGTCACGACAGGATCAGCCTTTCCACACGCGCCACGGTCCGGGACCCGTCGTCCCGGCCACCCTGGTGCCAACGCGTCCCCGACTACCGATATTTCCCGGGGCCCGTGTGATCTGGTCCCCGATGCGCGGTGTGGCCGGACGGGCGCGGTGCGTCAGGCCTTCGGACCGGGACCGGTGCTGGCGCGCAGGACGAGATCGGTGGCCAGTTCGACGCGGTTGGTCTCGAAGCGCCCGGTTTCGGCGTGCCGCAGCACCATCCGCGCGGCCTCGGCCGCCATCGTCGCGACCGGCTGGTCGACCGTGGTCAGGGCGGGCGAGATCCACTGCGCCATCGGCAGGTTGTCGAAGCCGATGACGCTGATGTCGACGGCGATGCGCAGCCCGCGCTGCTCGACGGCCCGGTAGGCGCCCAGCGCCTGCTGGTCGTTGGCGGCGAAGATCGCCGTCGGCGGCTCGGCCAGGTCCAGCAGCTCGGCCGCGGCGTCCTGGCCCCGGTCGTGGGTGAAGTCGCCGTCGGCGATCAGCTCGTCGGCGACCGGGATGCCCGCCGCCATCAGCGCGGAGCGGTAGCCGTCGAGCCGCGCGACCGAGCACTGCAACTGCGGTGGGCCGCCGATGAAACCGATCCGCTCGTGGCCCTGCTCGATGAGGTGCTCGACGGCAGAGCGGGCACCGCTCCAGTTCGTCGCGCCCACCGACGCCACCCGGGGATCGGGCTGGCCGAGCGAGTCGATGATGATCACCGGGACGCCGAGGCCGTGCAGCTGCTCCGCATGACGCGGGCCGAGCTCGGTCACGGCGAGGATGATGCCGTCCGAGCGCCGCGAGGTGAGGTTGTCCAGCCACGCGCGTTCGGTCTTGCGGCCGTCGTGCACCGCCGAGACCACCATGCCCACCCCGGCGTCGTGGGTGACGCTCTCGACGCCCCGCACTATCTCCAGCACCCACTCGTTGTCGAGGGTGTGGAAGACGAGGTCGATCAGCCCCGCGCGACCGCTGCCGTGGTTGGCCCGCCGCGAGTAGTTGTGGCGGGTGATGAGCTTCTCGACCCGCTCCCGGGTGTGGGCGGCGACCTCCGGACGTCCGTTGAGGACCTTCGAGACCGTCGGGACCGAGACACCGGCCTCCCGCGCGATGTCGCTGATCGTCACGCGGCTCTTCTTCGCCTCAGCCACCCTGCCTCCTCGCTCGACCGACGTCACCGTACCTGAAAGTTTCGGAGCAACAGCCCGCGCCCGATCACCTCACGACGTCACCGTCACCGGGGTGTTCAGGACGCGGTCGGCTCCGACCTCCCGCACCTCGCCGACCAGCCGGAACTCGCCGGACAGCGGCGCGTGCGCGCTGTCGCCGCCCACGTGGACCTCGATCAGACCGGGGTCGACGATGCGCTTGCCGCGCGCGCCGGTGTAGGCGGTCCGGTCGGCGTGCAGGTGGAACGACACCGTGCGGGACTCGCCCGCCGGAACCGAAACCCGCTTGAAACCCGTCAGCTGGCGGACCGGCCGGGTCACCTGCGCGACGGGGTCGCGCAGGTAGAGCTGCACGACCTCGTCGCCGTCGCGGTCGCCGGTGTTGGTGACCGAGCACGAGATGTCCACCGAGCCGTCGGTGGCGACCTCCCCGGCGCTGATCGCCAGGTCCGAGTAGGCGAAGGTCGTGTAGGACAGACCGTGGCCGAACGGGAACAGCGCCGTCGGGTCCAGCGAGCTGACCTCGCTCGCGGCGCCCAGGGGAGCGGTCAGGTAGGTGCCCGGGTTGCCGCCCGGGGTGGCCGGGATCGACACCGGCAACCGGCCCGACGGGTTGACCTCACCGGTCAGCACGTCGGCGAGCGCCGCGGCACCGGCCTCGCCCGGGAAGAACACCTGCACCACGGCCGCCGCCCGGTCGGCGAACCTGCCCAGCGCGTACGGGCGACCGCTGGAAACCACCAGCACCACGGGTGTTCCGGTTTCCAGCAGCTGCTCCACCAGCGCTTCCTGGTCGCCGGGCAGCCGCAGGTCGGCGGCGTCGCAGCCCTCGCCGGAGGTGCCGCGGCCGAACAGACCCGCCCGGTCGCCCACCACGGCCACGCACAGGTCCGCGTCGGCCGCGGCGGCGCGCGCCGCGTCGAGATCGGCGCCGCCCTCGGGCAGATCGCAGCCCTCGACGTGGTCGACGTGCGTGGCGATGCGGGCGATCTCGTCGCGGAAGGTCGGCAGGTCGATGCCGTGGGGCCAGTCCGGGTAGGACACGCCGATGTGCGCCGGGAACGAGTAGCAGCCCAGCAGCGCGAACGGGTCGTCGGCCAGCGGGCCCACCAGCGCGACCCTGCCCGGTTCGCGCACCGGCAGGGTGCCGTCGTTGGCCACCAGCACCACCGACTCCTCGGCCAGCCGCCGGGCCAGGTCCCGGTTGCGGGCGGAGTCGAACTCGCGCGGCTGGGCGACCTCCGGCGACCAGTCCGGGTCCAGCAGGCCGAGTTCGACCTTCTGGTCGAGCACCCGGGTCAGCGCCCGGTCCACCAGCGCCTCGTCGACCTCGCCCGAGCGCACGAGGTGCGCCAGCGGCTCGACGTAGCAGCGGGCGTTGGGCAGTTCGACGTCCACCCCGGCGCGCAGCGCGGCCGCGCCCGCCGTTCCGGGACCGTCGGCGACGCCGTGCAGCTTGTGCAGGAACGACACGCCGAAGTAGTCGGCGACGACGGTTCCGGTGAAACCCAGTTCGTCGCGCAGCAGATCGGTCAGCAGCGCCTCGTCGGCGGCCGAGGGCATGCCGTCGACGTCGGTGTAGGAGTGCATGACCGAGCGGGCGCCGCCCAGCCGCAGCGCCATCTCGAACGGCGGCAGGACGACGTCGGCGAACTCGCGCGGACCCATGCTCACCGGCGCCAGGTTGCGTCCGGCGCGGGAGGCGGAGTAGCCCGCGAAGTGCTTGAGCGTGGCCACGATTCCGCTGGACTCCAGGCCGGCGACGTAGGCGGCGCCGACCACGCCGATCAGGTGCGGGTCCTCGCCGATGGTCTCCTCGACCCGTCCCCAGCGCAGGTCCCGCACCACGTCGAGAACCGGGGCCAGCCCTTGGTGCACGCCCACCGAGCGCATGTCGGCGCCGATGCTCGCGGCCATCTCGCCGACGAGGTCGGGGTCGAAGGAGGCGCCCCAGGACAGCGGGACCGGGTAGGCGGTGGCGCCCCAGGCGGTGAACCCGGCCAGGCACTCCTCGTGCGCAACGGCGGGGATGCCGAACCGGCTGGACCCGGTGATCTCGCGCTGCAGGCGGGTCAGCGCGGCGGCGCCGTCGGCGGGTTCGATGGGTGCGCTGCCGAAGACGCGGGTGAGCTGCCCGAGCCCGTTCTTGATCATCTCGTCCCAGGGCGGGGTGTCGTCGGCGAAGTCCTCCTGGTGCGGCGCGACGCGCTCCTCGGCTCCGGAGACGTAGATCCACATCCCGACGAGCTGGTTGAGCTTCTCCTCCAGCGTCATGCGGGCCACCAGGTCGGCGACCCGCTCCTCGACCGGTAGTGCGGGATCGCGGTAGGGCTGGCGGTCCTCGGTCGAGCGCGACTGCGGCATGTGCGGCGACTCCCGTCGTGGTGGGGCGGTCGTCCCGCGACGCTGTCGAAACAGTTTCGGTCCGTGTCGCGGTCAACCAGGGGTGCAACGTTCGACAGATTGCCACACGGTGCACCGAAAGTCCTGCATTGGGACCGGAAAATCACGGATGGAGCACGGCTTGAAAGTTTTGGAAACTCAATCTTGTCGAACGCTTCGACGCTGCGGTACGGTCTCGCCGACCGGCAGCCGGGTGTGACCGCGTGCACACCGGCCGCCGGGACTCCGGAAGGTCCGCAACGGTGCGACGGGAGTTGACGATGCGTGGACTGCGACGTCTGTGCGCGATGGGTGCGGCGCTGGCGTTCGCGCTGACCTCCACCGGCTGCGCCGTGCTGCTGCCGCCGAGCGAAGGCAGCGCCGACGTGGTCACCACCTGGGCGATCAGCGGCGGTGGTGAGGAAGAGCTGATGCCCGCTGAGGGCGAGAAGTTCCAGCAGCGAACCGGTCGCCGCATGCAGACCCAGTTCTTCCAGAACGACCCGTACAAGAACAAGCTCTGGGTCTCGATGGGTTCCGGCACGCCGCCGGACACCTTCTTCGGCTGGGGCGGGGGAGCGCTGCAGGCGTTCATCGACGCCGGCAAGGTCGCCGACCTCGGCCCCGCGATGCGCGAACACCCCGAGTGGCGGCAGAACTTCCTGCCCAGCGTGATGAGCCCCGTCGACATCAACGGCGGGACCTACGGCATCCCCGTCGGCGGGATCCAGCCCGTCCTGCTGTACTTCAACAAGGACGTCTTCGCCCGGGTCGGCCTGCAACCGCCGCGCACCTGGGGCGAGCTGCTCGACCAGATCCCCAAGCTCCAGCAGGCGGGCGTCCTGCCGATCGCGCTGGGCGGCGCGGACTCCTGGACCTACCTGATGTGGGAGGAGGCCATCGTCGACCGCGTCGCGGGACCGGAGGCCTTCCGGGACGTGGTCGAGGGCAAACCCGGAGCGTGGCTCAACCCCGACATCATCAAGGCGAACGCGATGCTGCAGGACCTCGTGCGCAGAGGGGCTTTCGGCAACGCCTTCGCCTCCACCAGCGCCGAGCTCGGCCAGCAACGCACGCTGGTCGCCAGCGAACGCGCGGCGATGATGGTCCACCTCGGTTCCGGCTACTCCGACCTGCTCGGCGACGACGAGAAGTGGGTGCGCGAAGGACATCTCGGCTGGGCGCCGTTCCCCGCCGTCGAAGGCGGCAAGGGCGATCCGGCCAACCTCGTCGGCAACCCCACCACCTTCATGTCCGCGACCGCGGGCCCCGACCAGCGGGAAGCGGTGGAGTTCCTGCGCCAGGAGCTCTCCAGCGACGCCTTCACCGAGGGGCGTCTGAAGCGCGGCGACGTCCCGCCGGTGACCGGCATCGAGGACCAGCTGCGCGCCTCCGAGGACGCCGACTTCATGACCTTCGTCTACGACCTGGCCAAGAAGGCACCGCACTTCCAGCAGTCCTGGGACCAGGCGCTGCCGCCCGGTCCCGCCCAGAACGTGCTGATCAACCTGCAGAAGCTGTTCCTCGACCAGATCAGCCCGGAAGAGTTCTCCCAGCTGATGGAGGAGTCCTCGCGATGACCGCCACCGAGGCGCTGCGCCCCACGGCGCCGGCCACCACCGAACGACGGGGCCGCTCCGCGCGGCACTGGACCGAACCCTCCACCTGGTTCGCCGCACCCGCGCTGGTGTTCTTCGCGGCGTTCGTCGTCGCGCCCATCGTCGTGGTGATCGTGCTGTCCATGATGGACTGGAACGGCATCTCCGCGCCCGAGCTCAACGCCGCGGAGAACTGGGGCAAGCTCGCCTCCGACTCCGGAATGTGGCACTCGGTGTGGGTGTCGCTGCAGGTGATGATCCTGTGCTGGGTCGTGCAAACGCCCATCAGCCTCCTGCTCGGCGTCTACGTCGCCGGGCAACAGCGGCACCGGGCGGTGCTCGCCGCGCTGTTCTTCCTGCCGCTGGTGCTCTCGTCCACCGGCATCGGCATCCTGTGGCGCAACCTCGTCGACCCGGAGTTCGGCGTGCTGCCCG
Organism: Saccharopolyspora karakumensis; assembly: GCF_004349225.1. Classification (NCBI taxonomy): domain Bacteria; kingdom Bacillati; phylum Actinomycetota; class Actinomycetes; order Pseudonocardiales; family Pseudonocardiaceae; genus Saccharopolyspora; species Saccharopolyspora karakumensis. The sequence continues at coordinate 5,607 of NZ_SMLA01000014.1, read as the reverse complement.
CGCTCGGCCTGCCCGGGTTGAACCTGCTCGGTGACGCGAACCTGGCGCTGTTCACGCTCATCTTCGTGGTGTCCTGGCAGTTCATCCCGTTCCACACGCTGATCTACCAGGCCGGCGTGCGGCAGATCCCCGCGCAGCTCTACGAAGCCGCCGAACTCGACGGCGCCGGACCGGTGCAGCGGTTCTTCCTGATCACGCTGCCGCAGCTGCGCAACACCATCGTCACCTCCAGCACCCTGATGCTGGTGGGTTCGCTGACCTACTTCGACCTGTTCTACGTGCTCAGCGAAGGCGGACCGGGCGATGCCACCCGGATCCTGCCGGTGAACATGTACGTCACCGGTTTCCAGCAGTACCAGCTCGGATACGCCAGCGCGATCGCGCTGCTGCTGGTGGCGCTCGGCACCGCCCTGTCGCTGGGACTGACCAAGTACTCCGGCTTCGCCCGGATGCGCAGCGACCAGGAGGGCGCGTGATGCTGCGAATCGGAGGTCTGCTGCCCCACGCCGCGGCCCTGCTGTGGGCGCTGGTGGTGGCCGTGCCGCTGTACTACGTGGTGGTCACCAGCCTGCGGGCGCAGGAGGACACCACCGGCGCCAACCCGCTGTCGCTGCCCGGTTCTCCGACGTTGGAGAACTACGGGCTGGTGTTCTCCGACGGCTTCTTGAAGTTCCTGTTCAACAGCCTGCTCACCACCGGGCTGACCGTGGTGGTGGTGCTGCTCGTCGCGCTGCCCGCCGCCTACGTGGTGGTGCGCGGCAAGCGGCGTCGGCACCAGTGGCTGTTCCGGATGTTCCTGGCAGGACTGGCGATCCCGCTGCAGGCCACGATCATCCCGGTGTACGTGATGATCGTGGAGGCCGGGCTCTACGACAGCCTGCTGGCGATCGTCCTGCCCGCCATCGCCTTCGCGATGCCGCTGTCGGTGCTCATCCTCAGCAACTTCCTGCGCGACATCCCCGAGGAGCTCTACGAGTCGATGTGCCTGGACGGCGCGGGGCAGATGCGGGTGCTGGTGAACCTCGTCCTGCCGCTGTCGCGACCGGCGCTGCTGGCGGTGGGCATCTACCAGGCGCTGCAGGTGTGGAACGGGTTGCTGTTCCCGCTGATCCTCACCCAGCGCGAGGAGACCGCGATGCTGCCGGTGATGCTGTGGCAGTTCCAGGGCCAGTACACCGTCAACGTTCCCGCCATCATGGCCGGTGTGGTGCTCTCGGCGATCCCGGTGCTGGTGCTCTACATCCTCGGCCGACGGTTCATGATCGCCGGACTCACCGCGGGCGCGGGCAAGTGAGAACCGTGCCGGTCGGCGGCCAGGGGCAGGCCGCCGACCGGCACCGTCAGCGCGCGCGGGACGCGGAGCGTTCCAGGTAGCGCAGCACTGCCGTGACCCGGCGGTCGGCGCGGTCGTCCGGCGGCAGGTCGAGCTCGGCGAAGATGCTGCGGATGTGCTTGTGCACGGTTCCGGTGTCGGTGTAGCCCGCTGGGGCCGGCCGTCGGCGCAGGCGGCCGGCCCCGCCCACGCGGGAGCGCGCGGTCCTCGATCCCCCGAGAGACCGAGGACCGCCCGCGGCCCGTCAGGACTTCAGCTCGACCACCTCGACGCCGAACGGCGCCAGCGTCACCTCCGACAACGGGTCACCGGACAGGCTCCGCAGCGCACCAGCGGTGCGCGGAGCCACAGTCGCACCCTCGGCGTGCTGGCTGACCAGCCACGCGAACCGGCGTCCGTCCTCGTGCACCAGGACGTCGGCGAACACCTTCGGATCGTCCACCACGACCTCGCGGGCCACCCCGGCGACGTCGGCGAGCGCCGCGTAGAGCCGGTGGCTGTGGTCCGGGTTCACCCGCGTGGTGCGAGCGGCGAACAGCTCGACCGGGTACGTGCACAGCACCGCCAGACCCTCGCCGGTCGCGCGACGCAGCAGCGCCGGGTTGCCGTGCGCATCGGTGGCGACCACCTCGGCCCCGTCCGGGACGACGGGCAGGAACGAGCGGCTGTGCTCGTTGCCCGACACCCGGAACCGCAGCGCGGCGCCCGCCTCGATGCCGCCGAAGTCCTCGACGAAGGTGAACACCACCTCCTCGTCGGCGACCTCGTCGACGACGCCGTAGGTGATCTGCTTGCGCACGCCGAAGGTCTCGTCGAAGTAGGGGATCCACGGCTGCCGGTGATGTCCCACCTCACCGGCGGTGTAGGACAGGTACAGCACCGCACCCTCGGCGACCCGCTCGCGCAGCCGCTGCCACGTCGGGCCCTGGATCTGCTTCACGCACGGCAGCAGGTAGAGGTCGCAGTCGGCGTCGACGCCGTCGCGCTCGCGCGTGAACCCCACCGGCAGGTCCGCTTCCCGGGCCGCCACGTAGGCCTGGTGCAGCGTGTCGAAGATCAGCGGCCGGTCGTCGTCCTGGGTGAACGGGTACCCGCGCTCCAGGTACTCGGTCACCAGCAGGCTCGCTCGCGCGTCGCTGCGCTCGCAGCGGGCGAAGTCCACCTGGTCCAGCACCTCGGCGAACGCGGCCAGCTCGCGCAGCGGCGGCTTCGGAGCACCCGTGCGATCGGTGATGCCGAAGTGCATCTCGAACGGGTGGTGCGAGTACGGGCCCTGACCGATCAGGTCGTCGTAGTCGGTGTTGTTCCACGCCACCCAGCCCGTCGATCCGCCCAGCAGCGAGTTGTGCAGCGTCTGGCGGTAGTAGTGGCCTGCGTTCTCCGGCGACACCTGGTCGCTGGACAGGCCGAACTCCTCCAGCACGACCGGCTTGTCCGCCACCGCCGACAGCTCGCAGACGAACGCCGCGATCAGGTGCTGGCGGACCGGGTCGCTGTCGATCCGGTACACGTGCGGCCCCACGAAGTCCACCATCGCGCCGGTCTCGCGCACCGAGAACCCGTTGTCCACTCCGGTGACCTCGATGCCCCACGCGCCGTCGCCCAGCGACACCGGCTGGGTGCCGCCACCGGCGCGCACCGCCTGCACCATCAGCTGCGCCCACGCGCTGACCTGCTCGGTCGGCGCCGTCGGTTCGTGCCGCAACCGGCCGTAGATGGGCATCTCGTTGCTGAGCAGCCAGCCCGCCACCGCCGGGTGCCCGGCGAAGCGCTCGGTCATGCGCTGGACGAACCACGCCTGCCGGGACACCAGCCACACGTCGGCGTAGAGGTCCCGGCCGCCGCGCCACCCCGGGTCCCAGTTGTCGCCGGACATGTGGCCGACGAGGAACGTGGGGATCGAGGTCATGCCGGTCTCGGTGTGGGCGTCCAGGAAGTCCTGGTAGTGCGCGACCTTCTGCTCGTCCACGGCGTCCGGCGTGGGCATGAAGTCGGGCCAGTAGAAGAACGACCTGGTCTGCCGCAAGCCGTGGTCGTGGAGCACCCGGAGCTCGTCGCGCACGACCTCGGGGGAGTAGTTCCGCCACATCAGAGGACCACCGGTGCGCGACCAGAAGTTGGCGCCCAGCCACACCTGGGGCTGCCCGGCCACCGTCACCTTGGCGCTGTTGCGTCGCATGAAGACCCTTCCCCTGCTTACCTTTTCTGTGGTTGCCCTGCTTGGCGGTGCGGGTGGCGGAACCTGAGCGGCTCCGTGGACTCCGGGCGCCACTCCTGATGCATGCCAATACACGGCGTCGCGGCGTCCTCGCCACGAAGCCGCTGAAGAACCCGCGGCGGTGCGAGCTGAGTCCACACCTGGAACGTTCACCGGCCGCAGGCGAATGCAGCTCGGGTCACTTGACGGCGCCGGCGGTCAGGCCTTGGGCGAGGTAGCGCTGCAGCGCCAGGAATCCGATGACGACCGGGATGCTGACCACCAGGGAGGCGGCCATCACCTCGTTCCAGTACACCGACGTCTCCGTGGAGTACTCGCGCAGCCCGACCGCCAGCGTCCGCGAGTCCGAGTCGGTCATGATCGAGGCGAACAGCGTTTCGCCCCACGCCGTCATGAACGCGTAGATGCCCACCGCGGCGATGCCCGGCCGCGCGGCGGGAAGCACCACTCGCCACAGCGCGCCGATCGGGCCGGCACCGTCGATCAGCGCGGCCTCGTCGAGATCGCGCGGGATCGTGTCGAAGTAGCCGACCATCATCCAGATCGCGAACGGCAGCGAGAACGTCAGGTAGGTGACGATCAACCCGAGCTGGCTGCCGTAGAGCTCGATGCCGGTGTAGCGGCCGATCGTCGCGTAGATCAGGTACAGCGGCAGCAGGAACAGGATGCCCGGGAACATCTGCGTCGCCAGCACCACGATCCGGAAACCGTTCCGGCCGCGGAACTTGTAGCGGCTGACCGCGTAGGCCGCCAGGATCGCGAGCGTCAGCGACACCAGGGCCGCGCCCAGCGCCACGACGGCGCTGTTGATGAAGTAGTCCGCGAGATCGATCGTCGACCACATGTCGACGAACGGCTGGAAGGTGAGGTGGTCCGGGATCCACTGGAACCGGTCCCGCACATCACCCAGCGGCTTCAGCGCCGAGGTCACCATCACGTACAGCGGCACCAGCGTGAACAGCGTCAGCAGCGTCAGGCCCACGACCCGCAGGACGCGGAACCACCTCGGCTCAGGCATCCTTCATCCTCCGCGATGTGAAGGCCAGGTACCCGGCCGTGACGACCAGCAGGAACAGCAGCAGCAACGTCGACATCGCCGAGCCGAGGCCGAAGTTCCAGGTGATGAACGAGTTGTTGTAGATGTGGATCGACAGCAGGTTCGCCGCGTTGGGCACGGACTTGTCGAACAGGATGTAGGGGACGTTGAAGTCGTTGAACGTCCACAGGAACAGCACCAGCACCAGGACCTGGTTCACCGGCCGCAGCATCGGCAGCGTGATCGAGCGGAACTGCTGCCACAGCCCGGCACCGTCCACAGTGGCCGACTCGTAGACGTCGTGCGGGATGGACTGCATGCCCGCCATCACCACCAGGAACGCGAACGGCCACAGCCGCCACGTCGCCGTGGCCACCGTGGCCAGGAACGCGTTGTCGCCCAGCAGCCAGAACGTCTGGCCGTCGGTGAGTCCCAGCCCGCCCAGCGTCGCGTTGACCATGCCGTCGTCCTGGTCCAGCAGGAACTTCCAGATCATCGCCGCGGTGTAGACCGGCAGCGCGTAGGGGACCAGGAACAGGGTGCGCAGCACGGCACGTCCGCGGAAGGAGCGTTGCAGCAACGTCGCCGCGAACACCCCCAGAAGCCAGGACAGTCCCACGGTCAGGATCGAGAAGCCGGCGGTCACCGCGAACGAGCGCAGCAGCGTGACGCCGACGGCGCTGTTGAAGTCCAGCGCGAAGCCGAAGTTGGACAGGCCCGCGAACGGCGCGTTGAGCCAGTCCCGCAGGTAGAACTGGGTCAGCTCCAGCACGCTCATGTACAGCCCGCCGAGCATCGGCAGCAGGTGCACCAGCAGCTCGAAGCACAGCGCGGGTGCCACCAGCAGGTACGGCAGCAGCCGGCGGCTCGGCGACCACCTGCGCCTCGGTGGGGGCATGAAGTCGGGCCAGTAGAAGAACGACCTGGTCTGCCGCAAGCCGTGGTCGTGGAGCACCCGGAGCTCGTCGCGCACGACCTCGGGGGAGTAGTTCCGCCACATCAGAGGACCACCGGGGCGCG